>CAMLFJ010000001.1 GCA_946479205.1 uncultured bacterium
CCAGGAAGGTGGGGCTGCCCGCCATGTCCTTGAAGGGCGCGACCAGCACCGCGTGCAGCAGCTCAAGCATGGGCCACGCCCAGGTAGGCGTCGATCACGCCCTGGTCGGCACGGACCTCGTCGGGCCGGCCGTCGGCGATCTTGCGCCCGTAGTCGAGCGCGATCACCCGGTCCGAGATGTCCATCACCACGCTCATGTCGTGCTCGATCAGCGCGATGGTGGTGCCGAACTCGTCGTTGACCCCGAGGATGAAGCGGCACATGTCTTCCTTCTCCTCGACGTTCATGCCCGCCATCGGCTCGTCGAGGAGCAGGAGCTTGGGCTCGGCCGCGAGGGCGCGGGCGAGCTCCACCCGCTTCTGTAGCCCGTAGGGCAGCTTGCCCGCGGAGGCCTTGCGGATGGCCTGGATCTCCAGGAAGTCGATGATGCGCTCCACGAACTCGCGGTGCGCGAGCTCCTGCTTCATGGCCGGGCCCCAGTAGAGCGCCTCCAGCAGGAAGCTGCCCCGCATCTTGAGGAGGCGGCCGGTCATGATGTTGTCGAGCACGCTCATGCCCTTGAAGAGCGCCACGTTCTGGAAGGTGCGCGCCACCCCGAGGGCCGCCACGTCGTAGGGCCGGAGCTGCGTCCGGTCACGGCCCTCGAAGAGGATCTGGCCCTCGTAGGGCTGGTAGAAGCCGCTGACCACGTTGAGCAGGGTGGTCTTGCCCGCGCCGTTGGGGCCGATGATGGCCACGATCTCCCCGCGGCGGATCTCGAGGCTCACCCCCTCGAGGGCCTGCACCGCCCCGAAGCGCACGCTGATCCGGTTGACCTCGAGGAGCGGCGTGGGCGGCGGATCCGGCCGGGCTCTCATCGGGTCGTCCCCGCGGGCGCGAAGGTCTCCGCCTCGTTGATCCGCACCGCGGCCCGTACGGTGGCGGTGCGCCCGTCCTCGTAGGTCACCTGGGCCTCCACGTTGACGTGGTCCGCGGTGCCGTAGAGGGCCTCGATCAGCGGGGCGTACTTCTGGGCCACGAAGCCGCGCCGCACCTTGCGGGTGCGGGTGATCTCCTGGTCGTCCGCGTCCAGCTCCTTGTGCAGGAGCAGGAAGCGCCGGATCTGGGCCCCGCACAGCGTCTCCTCGTCGAGGAGGCTCCGGTTGACCCGCACCACCTCGCGTCGGATCAGCTCGTGGACCTCGGGCTTCTGGGCCAGATCGGTGTAGCTCGTGTAGGCCAGGCCGCGGCGCTCCGCCCAGTTGCCGACCGAGGCCAGGTCGATGTTGATCAGCGCGCTCACGAAGCCGCGCTCGTGCCCGACGCAGACCGCCTCCTTGACGTATGGCGAGAACTTGAGCTTGTTCTCGAGGTACTTGGGCGCGAAGATCGTGCCCCCCGACAGCCGGCCCACGTCGCGGGCCCGGTCGATGATCTTGAGGTGGCCGTCCTTGTCGAAGAAGCCGGCGTCTCCCGAGTGCACCCAGCCGTCGTCGAGGGTCTCCCGGGTGGCCTCCGGGTTCTTGTAATAGCCCTGGAACACTCCCGGGCCTCGGTACATCACCTCGCCGGTCTCGCTGATGCGCACCTCGACGCCGGGCAGCGGCGGGCCCACCGTGTCGAGCTTGACGTCGCCGTCCTGCTGGATGCAGATCAGCGCGCTCGACTCGGTCATGCCGTAGAGCTGCTTCACGTTGACGCCGAGCGAGCGGTAGAACTCGAAGAGCTCGGGCCCGATCGCCTCGCCCGCGGTGTAGGCGACCCGGATCTTCCCCATGCCCAGGTTGTCGCGCAGGGGCCCGTAGACGAGTAGCCAGCCGAGCGGGTAGAGCAGCCGGTCGAGCAGCGCGGGCGATCGGTGCGCGAGGCGGCGGCGCTCCACGCGGCGGGCCACCTCGAGGAACACGTGCACCATGCGCCGCTTGACCCACGCGGTGTCGTCGACCCGGATCATGACCGAGGTCAGGATGTTCTCCCAGATGCGGGGCGGCGCGAAGAAGTAGGTCGGACCGATCTCCTTCAGGTCCGCCAGCACGGTGGCCGCGCTCTCCGGGCAGTTGGTGGTGAAGCCCGCCACCATCGACTGCCCGAAGGAGAACATGTGATCGCCGATCCACGCCATGGGCAGGTACGCCATGACCTCCTCGGCCGAGGTCAAGCGCTCGCGCTCGATCGCGCTGCGCGCGGTCTCGATCAGGTTGCGGTGCGAGAGCATCGCGCCCTTTGGCTGCCCGGTGGTCCCCGAGGTGTAGGCGATGACCGCGGTATCCTCGGCCGAGCCGCGGGCCACCTCCTGGTCGAAGTAGCCCGGGTTGTCCTGGGCGAACTTGCGGCCGCGCTCCTTGAGCTCGTCGAGGCTCAGCAGGCAGGGATCCTGGTAGTGCCGCAGGCCCCGCGCGTCGGCGTAGACGATCCACTCGAGCATCGGGCACTGCGAGCGGACGTGGAGCAGCTTGTCCACCTGCTCCTGGTCCTCGACCACCGCGAAGCGTACCTCCGCGTGACCGACGATGTACTGCATCTCCTTCTCGATGGAGTCCTGGTAGAGCGGCACCGGGATCCCGCCGAGCGCCTGCGTGGCCAGCATGGCCCAGTAGAGCTGGGGCCGGTTGTCGCCGACCACTGCGGTCTTGTCACCCCGGGCGAAGCCGAGCGCGGCCAGGCCCAGCGCGATGAGCCGGGCCTGCTCGACGTACTGGCTCCACGTGTGCGATTGCCAGATGCCCAGGTCCTTCTCCCGGATGGCGACCTTCCGCGGAAGGCGCTGGGCGTTGCGAAGGGCGAGCTTCGGGAAGGTGTCGAGTCCCGGATCGAGCATCACGTGCGCATGCGGGTGCGGGGCGCGCGCGGTCGCGCGGGGCGAGGTTCTCTTGCACCGTTGGAGAGAGTCTTCACGCTCATGGGGAGCACCCGCGCTGGCGGTGATAAAGTGGCGAAAGTCTAGCCCAGGCCCTCGGGGGTGTCAAGGACTTTGCCCACCAAGACAAGGGTTTACGGCTCCTCAGGGGGTCTCGCGGGAGCTGTCGCCGTGGCGGCCGCCTGCCTGGCCGTGGCCCTCTCGACCGCCCCGCCCGGTCAGGCCCAGTCCGAGCCCGACTGCGGCCGGCCGACCCAGGGGCGGGAGCTGATCGCCCGGCTCCGGCTGGCCGAGATCGAGGGCGCCGAGGACATTCACCGGGCCGCGATGTGGGAGGCCTTCGGCCGCTGTCCCGAGGGCGCCGCGGGCGGCCCGTGCCGGACCGGCGAGCAGCGGCGCTTCGAGGCCGAGTGGGAAGGCCAGCGGGCCCAGATCGACGCGAAGTACCGGGCGGTCCTGAGCGATTTCGAGTGGCGGTGCCGGGCGATCATCGGCCGGCTCGCCCCGGGAGGGCTCAGAGCGGTTTCCTGATCACCCGGGCCAGCTCGCCCACCACGCCGCGCCGGAACGCCAGCACGCAGAGCACGAAGATGCTCCCCTGCACCACGGTCACCCACGCCCCGAGCTGGGCCAGGTAGGTCTCGAGCCCGATCACGATGACCGCGCCCACCACCGGGCCGAACACCGTGCCGAGCCCGCCCAGCAGGGTCATGAGCACCACCTCCCCCGACATGGTCCAGTGCACGTCGGTGAGCGAGGCGAGCTGGAACACGATCGCCTTGGTGCCGCCGGCCAGGCCGGAGAGCGCGGCCGAGAGCACGAAGGCGATGAGCTTGTAGCGATCGGCCTGGTAGCCCAGCGAGAGCGCCCGCGGCTCGTTCTCCCGCACCGCCTTCAGCACCTGGCCGAAGGGGGAGTGGATGGTCCGGTAGATGAGCAGGAACCCGGCCAGGAACACCGCGAGCACCACGTAGTACATGACGAGCGTGTTGCGGAGGTCGACGAACCCGAACAGGGTGCCGCGCGGGACCGCCTGGATGCCGTCCTCGCCGTGGGTGAACGGAGCCTGCAGGCAGAAGAAGAAGAGCATCTGGGCCAGGGCGAGCGTGATCATCGCGAAGTAGATGCCCTGCCGCCGGATGGCCAGCGCGCCGATCGCGAGCCCGAGCAGGGCCGCGGCCGCCACCCCGAGCAGGATGGCCAGCTCCGGCGGCCAGCCCCACACCTTGGCCGCGTGCGCGGTGACGTAGCCGGCCGAGCCCAGGTAGGCGGCGTGGCCGAAGGAGAGCAGGCCCGCGTACCCGATCAGCAGGTTGAACGCGCAGGCGAAGAGAGCGAAGCAGAGCGCCTTCATCAGGAAGACCGGGTAGACCACGAACGGGCCGACCACGAACGCGGCCACCATCAGCCCGAACACCACCGCCTGATGGCGCAGGGTCGGTGCGGCGGCCATGCTACTGCGCCCGTCCGAAGAGGCCGGCCGGCTTCACGAGCAGGACGAGCGCCATGATCACGAAGATGACCGTGTTGGACGCCTCCGGGTAGAACACCTTGGTCAGGCCCTCGACCAGCCCCAGGCCGAAGCCGGTGACGATCGAGCCCATGATCGAGCCCATGCCGCCGATCACCACCACCGCGAACACCACGATGATCAGGTCCGCGCCCATCAGGGGGTTCACCTGGTAGATCGGCGCGGCGAGCACGCCGGCCAGCGCGGCCAGCGCGACCCCGATCCCGTAGGTGAGCGTGATCATCCGCGGCACGTTGATGCCGAAGGCCTGCACCAGCGCCGGGTTCTCGGTCGCCGCGCGCAGGTAGGAGCCGAGCTTGGTGCGCTCGATCACGAACCAGGTGGCCAGGCAGACGGAGAGCGAGAACACGATGACCCACGCCCGGTAGTTCGGCAGCACCATGAAGCCGAGATTGCGGCCGCCGGTGAGCTGGGCGGGGATCGCGTAGGGCAGGCCCGACGAGCCGAAGTTGTTGCGGAAGAGACCCTGGATGATCAGCCCCAGGCCGAAGGTGAGAAGGAGCCCGTAGAGGTGATCGAGAGCGTACAGGCGCTTGAGCAGGAAGCGCTCGAGCACGATGCCAACCACCCCGACCGCCACCGGCGCCAGCAGCAGGGCCCACCAGTAGCCGACCCCGGCGTACTGGAGGAGGAAGTACGCGACGAACGCGCCCATCATGTACTGGGCGCCGTGCGTGAAGTTGATGATGTTGAGCAGGCCGAAGATGACGGACAGGCCGAGGCTCAGCATCGCGTAGAACGAGCCGTTGATGAGCCCGATGAGGAGCTGGCCGAACAGGGCCTGCGGGGGGATGCCGAAGATCATTGACGAGTCGCCATCCCCTCACCCTGCCCTCTCCCCAAAGGGGAGAGGGTGCTTCGACTTCCCTCTCCCCGTCGCGGGGAGAGGGCAGGGTGAGGGGGAATGTCGGCTACTTCTTCACCAGGGGGCAATCGCCCTGGTCGATGGGCCGGAACGCCTGCTCCGCCGGGGTGGTCGCGCGCGTCTTGTAGTAGTCCCACGGCCCCTTCGACTCCGACGGCTTCTTGACCTCGAAGAGGTACATCGGGTGCAGCTTGCGGCCGTCGGCGCGGATGGTGCCCTTGCCGAACAGGGGATCGTCGGTGGGTAGCTCCTTCATCTTGGCGATGACCTTGGTCCCGTCATCGCCCTTGAGCGCCTCGACCGCCTTCAGGTAGTGCAGCGTCGCGGAGTACACCCCGGCGTGGATCATGGTGGGATGGATGCCCCGGTCCAGCTCCGCGAACCGCTTGGCGAAGGCCCGGGTCTTGTCGTTCATGTCCCAGTAGAAGGCCTCGGTGAAGATCAGCCCCTGGGCCGTCTGCAGGCCGAGCGCGTGCACGTCGGTGATGAACACGAGCAGGCCGGCCAGGTTCTGCCCACCCTTGACGATCCCGAACTCGGCGGCCTGCTTGATGCTGTTGGTGGTGTCTCCGCCCGCGTTCGCCAGCCCGATGATCTTGGCCTTCGAGGACTGGGCCTGAAGCAGGAACGAGGAGAAGTCGGCGGTATTGAGCGGGTGCCGCACCTTGCCCAGCACCTTGCCGCCGTTCTTGAGTACCACCGCCTCGGTGTCCCGCTCGAGCGCGTGCCCGAAGGCGTAGTCCGCGGTGATGAAGAACCACGAGTCGCCGCCCGTCTTCACGATCGCGCTGCCGGTCCCGTTGGCGAGCGCCCAGGTGTCGTAGGTCCAGTGGATGGTGTTGGGCGAGCACGCCTTGCCGGTCAGGTCCGACGAGGCCGCCCCGGAGACGAGGAACGCCTTGCCCTTCTCCTTGACGATCTGGGTCACCGCGAGGGCGACCCCGGAGTTGGGCGTGTCCACGATCACGTCCACCTTGTCGGCGTCGAGCCACTGGCGCGCGATGCCCGACCCGACGTCGGCCTTGTTCTGGTGGTCGGCCGAGACGATCTCGACCTTCATCCCCTTCTTGGCGGCGCCGAAGTCCTCCACCGCCATGCGGGCCGCGATCACCGAGCCCTGGCCCGAGAGATCGGCGTAGAGGCTCGACATGTCGGTGAGCACGCCGATCTTGATGATCCCGTCGGAGACCTGGGCCTGGGCCGCGGGCGCGGCGACGAGCCCGATCGCGGCCACGATGATGAGGAGCCGGTAGGTGAGCATGCGTTGATCCTTTCGTTGGTTGAGTGAGACGTGGGCCGGGCGATTATACCCCGAGGTACTCGTGGAGCTTCGCGGTGTGGCGCTCGAGCTCCGCGTTGCGGATCATGTCCACCACCCGCCCGCGCTCCATCACGTAGTGGCGATCGGCCACCGTGGCCGCGAAGCGGAAGTTCTGCTCGACCAGCAGGATCGTGAAGCCCTGGGCCTTGAGGCGCCGGATGGTGCCCCCGATCTGGCGCACGATCACCGGGGCCAGCCCCTCGGTCGGCTCGTCCAGCAGCAGGAGCCGCGCGCCGGTGCGGAGGATGCGGCCGATGGCCAGCATCTGCTGCTCGCCGCCCGAGAGCTTGGTGCCCTGGCTCCGGCCCCGCTCGCGCAGATTGGGGAAGAGCTCGTAGATCGCCTCGGTCCCGAGCCCGCCCGGCTGCACCACCGGGGGCAGCAGCAGGTTCTCCTCCACGGTCAGGCTCGCGAAGATCCCCCGCTCTTCCGGGCAGAAGGCGAGGCCGAGCCGGGAGATCGCGTTGGACGGCCGCGCGATCAGCTCGGCGTCGCGGAAGCGCACCGAGCCACGCCGCCGCGCCACCATGCCCATGATCGACTTGAGGGTGGAGGTCTTGCCCGCCCCGTTGCGCCCGAGGAGGGTCACCACCTCGCCCACCCGCACCTCGAAATCCACCCCGTGGAGCACGTGGGACTCGCCGTACCAGGCGTGCAGGTCGGCGACCCGCAGGAGCTCCTCACTCATCGCCCGCCCCCAGATAGGCCTGGACCACGTCCGGGTTGCGCGACACCGTCGCGTAGTCACCCTCGGCCAGCACCTCGCCGCGGGCCAGCACCGTGATGGTATGGGAGAGGTGCTCCACCACGCTGAGGTTGTGCTCGACCATGAGCACGGTACGATTGCGCGCCACCTGCTGGATCAGGGCCGTGATGCGATCCACGTCCTCGTGGGCCATGCCCGCGGTGGGCTCGTCGAGCAGCATCATCTCGGGCTCGAGGGCGAGCGTGGTGGCGATCTCGAGCGCGCGCTTGCGCCCGTAGGGCAGCTCGACCGCGGGGGTGGCCTCGAAGCCGGCGAGCCCGACCGCGGCCAGGAGCTCGCGGGCCCGCTCGTGGAAGGCGTCGAGGGCCCGCTCCGAGCGCCAGAAGTCGAAGGATCGGCCGCGCCCGCGCTGGAGCGCGATGCGCACGTTCTCCAGCACCGTGAGGTGCGGGAACACCGCGGAGATCTGGAAGGAGCGCACGAGCCCGAGCCGCGCGATGTCCGCGGGCCCCCGGCCCGTGATGTCGCGGCCGTTGAAGGTGATGCGCCCGCGCGTGGGGGCCAGGAAGTGGGTCAGCAGGTTGAAGCAGGTGGTCTTGCCCGCCCCGTTGGGGCCGATGAGGGCGTGGATGGTTCCCCGCCGCACGCGCAGGTCCACGTCCTTCACCGCGAAGAACCCGCGGAACTCCTTGGTGAGCCCGCGCGTCTCGAGGATGACGTCGTCGGTCATCTGGCCGAGCCGCTGGCGGCGGGGCCGCCGCGGCCGTCGGGGCCCGGGCGGGCCGGCGGCGGGTAGAAGCGCGGCTCCCGCCGCTCGTCCCAGGCCCGGTTGGCCTCCTCCATCTCCCAGGAGGTCATGCACTCCTGCTGGGCCCGCATCATCTCCTCGACCATCGCGCGCGGATCCCGGTGGAAGGAGGCGTGCAGCAGCCGCTTGGCGTGGCCGGTCGCGGTGCGCGACGAGTGGAACACCTTCTCCACGATGCCCGCGAGCGCCGCGTCCACTCCCGCCGGATCCACCACCCAGTTGACCAGGCCCATCGCGAGCGCGGCCTCCGGCGTCACGTGATCGTTGAGCAGGGTCAGCTCCTTGGCCCGGCCGAGCCCGATGATCCGGGCCAGGCGGAGGATCGAGCCGTCGGGGATGAGGCCGTGCCGGGTCGCGCCCAGGCCGAGGATCGCGTCGGTGGTGGCCAGACGCAGGTCGCACGCGACCGCGAGCTGGAGGCCGCCGCCGATGGAGTAGCCGTGCAGCACCGAGACCACGACCTTGTCCATGTCCTCGAGGCAGTTCAGCGCGCGGACCCAGTTCCGGTAGAACACCTCGTCGATCCCGCCCGCGGACAGCACCGTGCGGTCCATGCCCGAGCAGAAGGCCCGGCCCGCGCCCCGCACCACCACCGCCCACACGTCCGCGTCGCGGGCGGCCGCCTCCGCGGCCTCGGCCAGCTCCGCGGACAGCGCGCGGTCCAGCGCGTTGAGCACGCGCGGCCGGTTCAGGGTGATGGTGGCGACGCCGTCCCGCGCCGCGTAGAGCACGCTCGGCTCGGCCACCCTCAGCTCCGCGCGCCGAGGATGTCGCGCGCGATGACCATGCGCTGGATCTCGGACGTGCCCTCGCCGATCTCGGTGAGCTTGGCGTCGCGGAAGATCCGCTCGATGGGGAACTCGCTGATGTAGCCGGCCCCGCCGTGGATCTGGAGCGCCTTGGTCGCGGCCTTCATCGCCACCTCGGAGGCGAAGACCTTGGCCATCGACGCCGCGACCTTGGCGGGGCGACCGGCGTCCTTGAGCACCGCCGCCCGCAGGGTCAGCAGCCGGGCCGCTTCCACCTCGGTGCCGATGTCCGCGATCATCCCCTGCAGGCCGTTGAACTCGGCGAGGGTACGCCCGAAGGCGGAGCGCTGCTTCATGTACTTGAGGGCCTCGTCGAGCGCGCCCTGGGCGATCCCCACCGCCATGGCGGCCATCGCGATGCGGCCACCCTCGAGCACCTGCATGGTGTTGACGAAGCCCATGTCGCGCGCCCCGCACAGGGCGGTCGCGGGCACCCGCACGTTGTCGAGGTGGAGCTCGGCGGTGTTGGAGGCGTGCAGGCCGAGCTTGCGATAGGGCTTTCCGGCCGTGAACCCGGGCGTGCCCCGCTCGAGGATGAAGGCGGAGACGCCCTTGTTGCCGCGGGCCGGGTCGGTCACCGCCATCACGACCGTGATCTCCGCGACCCCCGCGTTGGTGATGAACGCCTTGCTCCCGTTGAGCACGAAGCCGTCACCCGCCGGCACCGCCCGCGAGCGCATCGCGGCCGCGTCGGAGCCGGAGCCGGGCTCGGTGAGCCCCCACGCGCCGAGCGCCTCGCCGCGGGCCAGCCGCGGCAGGTAGGCCGCCTTCTGCTCGGGCGAGCCGAAGAGCGCGATGTGGTTCGTGCAGAGCGAGTTGTGCGCCCACATCGTGATGCCGACGGAGGCGTCGACCCGGTTCAGCTCCTCCACCGCGAGGGCGTACGAGACGTAGTCGAGCCCCGCCCCGCCGTATTCCTCGGGCACCAGCGCGCCCATGAGCCCGGTGCCCGCCAGCTTGGCCAGGATCTCGTGCGGGAACTCCTGCGCCTCGTCGAAGTGGTGGATCACCGGCGCGACCTCGCGCTCGGCGAAATCACGCGCGAGGGCCCGTACTTCCTGCTGCTCCGGCGTCAGCTGAAAGTTCATGCGGTAGTGCTACGCGACGGCTCTGATATTTTCTCTCACGAAGCGGATGATGTCCTGGGTCGAGGTGCCGGGGGTGAACAGCTCCTTGACCCCGAGGGCCTTGAGGGCCTGGATGTCCTCCTGCGGGATGATGCCGCCGCCGAAGACCGCGATGTCGTCCGCGCCTTTCTCCTTGAGCAGGTCGAGCACGCGCCCGAAGAGGTAGTTGTGAGCGCCCGAGAGCACCGACAGCCCCACCGCGTCCACGTCCTCCTGCACCGCGGTCGCCACGATCTGCTCCGGGGTCTGGTGCAGCCCGGTGTAGATGACCTCGAAGCCCGCGTCCCGCAGCGCGCGCGCCACGATCTTGGCGCCGCGGTCGTGCCCGTCGAGACCCGGCTTGGCCACCAGCACCCGCACCTTCCGCTCGGCCATGATCAGTGCAGGAGCGCCCGCAGGCGCTCCCCCGCTTTCATGATCTGCTCGCGGTTGCCCGCCACCAGCCGCCAGTCGAAGCCCTTGCCGTCGTTGGCCCAGCGCGGGATCAGGTGCAGGTGGTAGTGCAGCACCGACTGGTGGGCGGCCGCCCCGTTGGCCTGGAGCATGTTGAGCCCGTCGGGCTTGAGCGCCTCCCGGATCGCCCGCGCCACCCGCTGGGCGGTGGCGATGGCGGCCTGGAGATCCTCGACCTCGGCCTCGAAGAGATTGGCCGCGTGGGCCTTGGTGATCACCAGGCAGTGGCCCGAGTTGAGCGGGTTGATGTCCATGAAGACCAGGGTCTTGTCGTCCTCGAAGATCTTCATCGAGGGGATCTCGCCGTCCCGGATCTTGCAGAAGACGCAGTCGGTCATGCGGCCCTCCTCAGATCGTCAGCGTCCAGCCGTCCGGATCGGGCGCCTGCCCGTACTGGATCGCCACGATGGCGTCGTAGAGCCGCTGGGTCAGCGGCCCGATCTTGCCGCCGTTGATCACCATCTTCTTGCCCTTGTAGGCCAGCTCGCCCACCGGGGAGATGACCGCCGCGGTGCCGGTGCCCCACACCTCCTCGAGCTTGCCGCGCCCGTGGGCCTCCACCACCTCGTCGATCGAAACCTGCCGCTCGCTCACCTTGAGCCCCCACTTGCGCAGCAGGGCCAGGGTCGAATCGCGCGTCACCCCGGGCAGGATGGTCCCGGTCAGGGGCGGGGTGATGATCTCGTCGTCGATCTTCACCATGATATTCATGGTGCCCACCTCGTCGAGGTACTTCCGGTGGACGCCGTCGAGCCACAGCACCTGGGTGAACCCTTCGTGCTTGGCCTCGTCGCTCGCGTAGAGGCTGGCCGCGTAGTTGCCGGACGTCTTGGCCCCGCCCAGCCCTCCGTCCACCGCCCGGACGTACTTGTCGACCACCAGGATCTTCACCGGCGCCATCCCCTCGGGGTAATAGGCGCCCACCGGGGACAGGATGACGAAGTAGATGTACGACTTGGCCGGCCGCACGCCCAGGAAGGGCTCGCTCGCGATGACGGTGGGCCGGATGTAGAGCGAGGTCCCTACCGTGCTCGGCACCCAGTCGCGATCGACGTCCACGAGGCGCACCAGCGACTGCAGGGCCATGTCCGCGTCGAGCGGCGGGATGCAGAGGCGCAGCGCCGACTTGTTCATCCGCTCCACGTGCTTCTGCGGCCGGAAGAGCCGGATCTTGCCGTCCACGCCGCGGAAGGCCTTGAGGCCGTCGAAGATGGCCTGGGCGTAGTGCAGCACCGCGGTGGCCGGGTCGAGCGACAGCGGCCCGTACGGCTCGACGCGCGGGTCGTACCAGCCCTTCTCTTCCTGGAAGTCGGCCAGGAACATGTGGTCGGTGAAGATCTGCCCGAATCCCAGGTCGGCGTCCTTCGGCTTGGGCTTGCGGGTCGTGGCTCGGTTGATCCGGATCGGCTCGGTCATGGTTGGCTCCCCCTCATCAGAAGATGATCGGCTCTCGGTAGAGGCCGAACACCCGTCGATACACGTCGGCGATCTCGCCGAGCGAGACGTAGTCCTTCACCGCGTCCACCAGGACCGGCATCACGTTCCGGTTCTCGCGGCAGGCGGCGGTGAGCTGCTCGAGGCGCCGGGCGACCCGCGCCCCGTCGCGGGCGGCCTTGACCCGGCCCACCCGCTCGATCTGCTCGCGCTCGATCGCGGGATCGATGCGCAGGTACTCGACCGCCTTCTCGTCGGGCATCACGTACTTGTTGACCCCCACCACCGCCTTCTGGCCGCGGTCGTCCATGAGCTGGTAGCGGTAGGCCGCGTCCGCGATCTCCTGCTGCGGGTAGCCGATGTCGATGGCCCGCACGATGCCGCCCAGCTCGTCGATCTTGCGGATGTAGTCCATCGCCTGGGCTTCCATCTGGTCGGTGAGCCGCTCCAGGAAGTAGGAGCCGCCCAGCGGGTCCGCGGTGAGCGCCACCCCGGTCTCCTCGGCGATGATCTGCTGGGTGCGCAGCGCGACCGTCACCGCTTCCTCGGTGGGCAGGGCCAGCACCTCGTCGTAGGAGTTGGTGTGCAGCGACTGGGCCCCGCCCAGCACCGCGGCGAGGGCCTGGAGCGCCACCCGCGCCACGTTGTTCAGCGGCTGCTGGGCGGTCGCGGAGACTCCCGCGGTCTGGGTATGCGTCCGCAGCCGCATGGACTCGGGCTTCCTCGCCCGGAACCGGTCGCGCATCACGGTGGCCCAGATCCGCCGGGCCGCCCGCAGCTTGGCGATCTCCTCGAAGAAGTCGTTGTGGATGTCGAAGAAGAACGACAGGCGCGGCGCGAAGTCGTCCACGTCCAGCCCGCGCTCGATCCCCGCCTGCACGTAGCCGAAGCCGTCGGCCAGGGTGAAGGCCAGCTCCTGCACCGCGGTCGAGCCGGCCTCGCGGATGTGGTAGCCGGAGATCGACACCGGGTTGAAGCGCGGCACGTGCTTGGCGCAGAACTCGATGGTGTCCACCACCACCCGGACCGCGGACTCGGGCGGCGAGATCCACTCCTTCTGGGCGATGAACTCCTTCAGCATGTCGTTCTGCATGGTGCCGCCCAGCTTGTCCCAGCTCACCCCCTGCTTGTCGGCCAGGGCCAGGTACATCGCGAGGGCCACCGACGCGGTGCAGTTGATGGTCATCGAAGTGGTCACTTGATCCAGGGGAATATCCCGGAACAGGATCTCGAAGTCGGCGAGGGTCGAGATGGACACGCCCTCGCGGCCGACCTCGCCGCGTGCCCGCGGGTGATCGGCGTCGTAGCCCATCAGCGCGGGCATGTCGAACGCGGTCGAGAGCCCGGTCTGCCCCTGCGCGAGGAGGTACTTGAAGCGGGCGTTGGTATCCTCGGGACGGCCGAACCCGGCGAACATCCGCATCGTCCAGAGCCGCCCGCGGTACATCGACGGATACGGCCCGCGGGTGTACGGGAACTCGCCCGGGTAGCCGAGCTTGTCCTCGTAGCGCCAGCCCACCAGATCCTCCGGGGTGTAGAGCGGCTGCACCGGGATACCGGAGAGCGTCTCGTAGGGTACGGCACGCTCGGGCGTACGCTCGACGAACGGCCCGTAGCTCTCCTCTTCCCACCGCTCCTTGCCGTCGCTCCCCGGTCGTGTCGCCATGGCCGGGCCCCCTCAGGCCACCCGGGCGACGCCGGCGAGCAGATGGCGGGCGATGACCAGCTTCTGGATCTGGGACGTGCCCTCGTAGATCTGGGTGATCTTGGCGTCGCGGAAGTACCGCTCGACCTGGTACTCCTTGATGAAGCCGTAGCCGCCGTGCACCTGGATGGCGTCGGTGGTCACGCGCATCGCGGTCTCCGCCGCGAAGAGCTTGGCCATGGCCGCCTCCGGCCCGTAGGGGGCACCCGTGTCCTTGCGCCACGCCGCGCGCAGCGTGAGCAGGCGCGCCGCCTCGATCGCGGTCGCCATGTCGGCCAGCATCCACTGCACCATCTGGTGCTGGCCGATCGGCACGCCGAAGCTCTTGCGCTCGCGCGCGTAGGCCACCGCGGCCTCGTAGGCGGCCGCCGCGATGCCGACCGCCTGCGCGGCGATGCCGATGCGCCCGGCGTCCAGCGTCCCCAGCGCGATCTTGAACCCCTGCCCCACCTCGCCCAGCCGCTGGGCCGCGGGCACCCGGCAGCGCTCGAAGAGAAGCTCGGCGGTGTCCGAGGCCCGGATGCCGAGCTTGTCCTCGGTCTTGACCACCGTGAAGCCCGGCGTGCCCTTCTCGACCAGGAAGGCGCTGATGCCGCGATGCCCGGCCGCGCGATCGGTCTGCGCGAAGACGAGGGCGGCCCCCGCCTCGCGCCCATTGGTCACGAAGATCTTCCGCCCGTCGAGCACGTAGCCGTCGCCGTCGCGCGCCGCGAGCGTGCTCTGGTTGCTCGCGTCCGACCCCGCCTCCGGCTCGGTGAGGGCGAAACAGCCGATCTTCCGCCCGGACGCGAAGGGGGTCAGGAAGCGGGCCTTCTGCTCCTCGGTGCCGTGCTTGCACACCGGGTCGCAGTAGAGGGAGTTGTTGACCGACATGATGACCGCGTGGGAGGCGCAGGCCCGGGCCAGCTCCTCGACAGCGAGCGCGTAGCCCACCGTATCGCCGCCGCTGCCCCCGTAGGCTTCCGGCACCGCGACGCCCATCAGGCCCAGCTCGGCCATGCGAACGACCGTCTCCCGGGGGAAGCGGGCCTCACGGTCGATGGCCTCCGCGACCGGGCGCACCTCCTTGTCCGCGAATTCGCGGGTGAGGTCCCGGATCATGGCCTGCTCTTCCGTGAGGTCGAGGTTCACGCGCTTCCTTTTCGTTTACTGCCTTTCAAGCTCTCCATATGCGGGGGCCCAGACATGGCCCCCGCACTCCCCCATTTGGCGGACAACCGTTTACACCTCCTGGGCGCTTATTTCTCCAGGAGGTGTTTGAATTCCTTCGTGAGCAGCGGCGCGACCTCGAAGAGGTCGCCGACGATGCCGTAGTCCGCGATCTTGAAGATCGGGGCTTCCGGATCCTTGTTGATCGCGCAGATCACCTTCGACGTCCGCATGCCGGCCAGGTGCTGGATGGCCCCCGAGATGCCGAAGCCGAGGTAGAGCTTGGGCGAGATCGTGCGCCCGGTCTGGCCGATCTGGAAGCGATGCGGCCGCCAGCCCGCGTCCACCGCGGCCCGCGAGGCGCCGACCGCCGCGCCCATCACCTTGGCGAGCTCTTCCAGGATGACAAAGTTCTCCGGGCCCTTGAGCCCGCGGCCGCCCGACACGACGATCTCCGCCTCGGTCAGCTCGGGCAGGCCCGTGTTGGCCTCCTGCTTGCGCTCGACCAGCTTCATGCTCTCGGCCGGAATGCTCGCGGTGGGCTTCTCCACCGTCGCGGCGCCGCCCGCGCCGTCGCCGGGGCGGAACACGTTGGGCCGGAGCGTCGCCATCCACGGCGTCTTCGCCCACGTCATCTTCGCGAGCAGCTTGCCCGCGTAGACCGGCCGCGTCGCCACCAGCTTGTCCCCCTCGGCGGTGAACACGGTGGAGTCGGCCGCGAGCCCCGCGCCCAGGCGCGCGGCCAGCCGGGCCATGAACTCGCGCTGCCGCGTGGTCACCGGCGCGAAGATGGCCTGCGGCGCCTCCTTGCCGGCCAGCTCCGCCACCACCGGCGTCCAGACCTCAGCCCGGTACGGCGCGAACGCCGCGTTCTCGAACAACCACACGCGCTTGGCCCCCCACTCCCCGAGCTGCTTCAATCCCTCCGGCGTCGCCTTGTCCGTCACCCACACCGCCTCGACCTGCGCCCCCGCCGCGCCGGCCAGGCGCGAGGCCTCGCCCAGCACCTCGGCCATCACCTTCTTGGGTGCGCCTTGTCGATCGTCCTCCACCATGCTCCAGTACGCGCCTGGCATGTCATCCTCTCTGTGTCGTTGACTGTCGTTTAGTTCTTCAAGCTCTTCATATGCGGGGGCCCAGACATGGCCCCCGCACTCCCCCAGTTGGCGGACAACCGTTCATGCGTTCACGTGCCCCGTGCGTTAGATGGCTTTGGAGTCTTCTCGAAGGGCGCGGACCAGCTCCTTGGCGGCGGCCGCGGGCTCGCCCTGGATGATGCGGCCGGGCGGGCGGGGCGGCAGGCTCTCGAGCTTGACGACGCTGAGCGCGGGCGGCTCGGCGGTGAGGCCGAGGTCGGCGGCCTTCACGTCCTTGATCTCCTTCTTCTTGGCGCCCATGATCCCCTTCAGCGTGGGATAGCGCGGCTCGTTGAGCCCCTTCTGCGCGGAGGCCACCGCGGGGAGCGGCAGGTCGAAGATCTCGAGCCCGCCCTCCACCTGGCGTCCCACCCGGATCGTCTTGCCGTCGGCGTCCACCGCCTCCTCCATGATCCAGGAGGCGCACGGCCAGCCCAGCACCTCGGCGACCTGCGCGGCCACCGCGCCCATGTCGTCGTCGATGGCCTGCCGGCCGAAGAGGGCCAGCGCGGGCGCTTCCTGCTTGATCACACCGGCGAGCGCGCGCGCGGTCGCCAGCGTGTCGGCCTCGGCCCAGGCCGGATCGTTCAGGTGGATGGCCCGGTCGGCGCCCATGGCCAGGCAGGAGCGCAGCGCTTCCTTGCCGCGATCGGGCCCGAGCGAGACCGCGACCACCTCGCCCTGCCCGCGCTTCTCCTTGATCCGGAGCGCCTCCTCCACCGCGAACTCGTCGTACGGGGAGACGATCCAGGTGATGCCGGTGGTGTCGATGGCGCGCCCGTCCCCGCCGATCTTCATCTGCGTGGCGGTGTCGGGAACTTGCTTGATCATGACGAGGATCTTCATGCGCGAGGCCCTTTCATGCCTTGAAGCTCTTTCATAGTGGTTGACCGTGGAAGATTTCGGTTTGGCGGTTGGGCTTCTTCGCGCCTTCGGCGCTCATCCGACCTGCTTCGCGTGAGGCCATTGGATCCGCGGCGATTGAGTCCCTCGTGATTGGACTCGCTGATGCGTCGTTGCTGGTGGCCGTGGTGGTGTCGTAGTGCAGGGTGCGGGTGATGCGGAAGCGGTCGCCCGGGATGAAGACGCGGTCGTAGACGATCGGGGTGCCGTCCAGGCCCACCGAGACACGGTCCGAGCGGAAGGCGGCGACGCCGGGGCGGCAGCCCAGCTCGTGGGCGGCGCGGCGATCGAGCGGCACCGCGGAGACGGTCTCGCGGGCGGCGGTGATCTCGAGGCCGAGCTTGAAGGTCAGCACCTGGCGGAGCGGCGTCACCGCCAGGTCTGCGCGGGAGACTTCCCGGCCGAGCGCGGCGGGCAGGTACGAGGTCTGGAAGCTCACCGGCTCGCCGTCCACGAGCCGGAGCCGCTCGAGCACGAACACCTCCGCGTGCTCCGCCAGTCCCAGCGCCTCGGCCACGCGCCGGTCGGCGTCCGCGAAATGGCTCCGGAGGAACCGTGTCGCCACGTCCTCGCCCAGGGCCGAGAGGTCCCCGGCGAGCGCGCGGAGTTGCAGGATGTCGTAGTCGATGGCGGGACGCGCGACGAAGGTCCCGAGGCCGTGCCGGCGGGCGATGAGGCCGTCGCGCTCGAGCAGGTCGAGCGCATGGCGGAGCGTCATCAGGGTGACGCCGAACTCTCGAGCGAGGCTGCGCTGATTGTCGAGGCGCTCACCCGGCCCCTGGCCCGACGTGGCGATCCGCTCGCGAAGCGTCTGAGCGATCTGGTGATACCGCGGCACGCGACTCGCCAAGTGAGCCCCCACGCTCGGTGTTCTAGAACTCCTGCGGTCGCTCAACGTCCTCGTCGAGCATCGAAATCGGGATTCACTCAGGCGCGACAGGCAGTTACTGCGACCGCCGCCCATTGTAACCGGGCCGCCCTCACGGGGTCAATGGGCTGACTGGGGGGGTACTGGGGGCGCCTCGGGGAGGCTTAGACGGGAGCCTCGGCGCTGAGGCGCTGCGAGAGTGTCACCAGCGCGTCCAGCTTTCCGGCGGCGGCCCCCGAATCGATCGACCGGGCGGCCAGCGCTACCCCCTCCTTGAAGTCGCGCGCCTTGCTGCCCGCGACCAGCGCGGCCGCCGCGTTCATCAGCACGATGTCGCGGCGCGGCCCCAGCTCCCCTCCGAGCACGCGCCGGATGATGTCGGCATTCTCCTGCCGGTCGCCGCCCTGCAGGTCGCCGATGGCGGCCCGCGGCATGCCGAAGTCCTCCGGGCGCACGCGGGTGGTCCGCACCACCCCCTCATGCACCTCGGCGATGGTGCTCTCGCCGGTGTTCGAGATCTCGTCGAGCCCGTCGGCGCCGTGGACCACGAACGCGCGGATCGTGCCCAGCTCGGCGAGCGCGCGGGCGAGCAGCTCGGTGAGCGCGGCCGCATAGACCCCAATCACCTGCGCGTTGGCCCCCGCGGGATTGGTGAGCGGCCCCAGCATGTTGAAGACGGTGCGCACGCCCATCTCGCGGCGCGCGGCCATCACGTGCTTCATCGCGGTGTGCAGCAGCGGCGCGTACAGGAAGCCGATCCCCACCTCGTCCACGCAGCGCGCCACCCTGGCCGGGCTCAGCTCGATGTTGATCCCGAGGGTCTCCACGACGTCCGCGGACCCGCAGAGCGAGGACACCGAGCGGTTGCCGTGCTTGGCCACCTTGACCCCCGCGCCCGCGGCCACGAACGCGGTCGCGGTCGAGACGTTGAACGTGCCGGACGCGTCCCCCCCGGTCCCGCAGGTGTCGATCAGCATCTCCCGGTCCGTGCCGGTCTGGGCGACATCCGCGCCGCTCGCCCGGACCTTGACCACCTTCTGGCGCATCACCTGGGCGAAGCCGATCAGCTCCTCGACCGTCTCGCCCTTCATGCGCAGCCCGGTGAGGAACGCGGCGATCTGGGCGTTGGTGGCCGCGCCCGACATGATCGCCTCCATCGCGGCGGCGGCTTCGAGCCGGCTCAGATCGCGGCGATCGACGAGCGCGCGCACCGCCTCCGTGATGATGGGACTGGTCACGGCCGGCCGAGCCCCGCCCGGAGCGCGGTCAGCGCGCGCAGGACGTCCTGGATCTGGAGCGGCTTGGCCAGGACCAGGTCCACGCCGCGCGTGGACAGATCCTCCGGTGCCACCTCCACCCCGAATCCGCTCATCATCACCACCGGCACCCCCGGCGCCCGATCCTTGACCGCGCGCGCCACCTGCCAGCCCGTCATGCCGGGCATCGCCAGGTCCGTGAAGACCACGTCGAACCGCTCGGCCCCGAGCCGGCCCATCGCCTCCTGGCCGCTCCGCACCGTCACCGCGGTGTGGCCCGTGGTGGTCAGGATGTCCGCCACCACCTCGCCGACCTCCTGCTCGTCGTCCACCACCAGGCAGTGCAGCGAGACCAGCGCGGCGGCCGCCGCCGCGGGCGGCGGAGTCGCCTCCCCCACCGAGCCCGAGACCGCCACCGGGAACAGCAGGCGGAAGATCGTGCCGCGGCCCTCTTCGCTCTCGACCGTGATCCGCCCGTTGTGGCGCTGGAGAATACCATAGGCCATCGAGAGGCCGAGACCGGTGCCCTTGGGCCCCTTGGTGGTGAAGAACGGGTCGAAGATCTTCTCGCGGACGTGCTCGGGAATGCCCGTCCCGGTGTCGCGCACCTCGACCTGCACCTGCCCGTCGGTGACCTCGGTCCGCAGGGTGAGCGTCCCGCCCTTCGGCATCGCGTCGACCGCATTGAGCACCAGATTGGTGAAGGCCTCGCGCAGCTCGGCCGGGTCGCCCGCCACCGGCGGCAGCCCCTCGGCCAGATCGGTCTCCACCTGGATCTCACCCCCGGTCCGGCGGCGGTCCTGCCGCCAGATCGACTCGGTGGTCTCGAGGACCTGCTGGACCACCTGGTTCAGGTCGACCTCGACCGCCGGCTGGTCGCGCCGGATGCCGGTGAAGTCCTGCAGCCGGCGCACGGTGCGGGCGCCGTCCAGCGCCGCCCGCTCGATGACCTTGAGCCACTGGCGCAGCTTGACGTCCTGGATGCGCTCGAGCAGGAGCTGCGAGCGGCCCAGGATGGAGGCGAGCAGGTTGTTGAAATCGTGGGCCACCCCCGAGGCCATCTCGCCGAGGGCGCGCAGCTTCTCGGTGCGCACGAGCTGGTCCTGGGCCGCGCCGAGCTCCCCGAGGGCCCGCGTGCGCTCCTCGTACAGGCGCGCGCTCCGGAGCATGAGGGCGACGAGCTGGGCGATGTTGACGAGGAGCCGCTCGTCCGCCTCGGTGAACGCGCGGTCCTGGCTGCGCAGCAGCAACAGCCCGATCGCGCGGTCGCCCGCGGTCATCGGCACGATGAGGACGTGCGGCATGTCCATCGCGTTGGCGACCGGCGCCACCCCGTGCCGCCGGCACTCGGCGAGGTAGTCCGAGCTCCGGATCGGCCGACCGCTCCTGAGCACGGTCGTGGTGAGGCCCGCCTGATCGAGGGAGTAGGAGTGGGGCTCCTCGTCGTCGCACCGGCGCCCGTCCCGCACGCGCAGCACCACGTTCAGCCGATCGTGCTCCTCGTCCAGCAGTACGGCCGACATGTGCCGGACGTCCAGGACGCGCGGCACCTGCTGGTGCAGCGTGTCCAGGATCCCGGCCTGGTCGAGCTGACCGGTGACCGCGCGAGACAGCTCGTGGAGGACCGAAAGCTCCCGCACCCGACGCTGGTTGTCCTGGAAGAGGCGCGCGTTCTGCAAGGCCACGCCCGCCTGGCTCGCCACCGCCTCCATCAGCCGGCGCTCCGCGTCCGAGATCTCGCGGACCTTCTCCCACCAGTTGGCGGAGAACCCGCCGATCATCTGCTCCTGCGCGAAGATCGGCACGAAGAGGTGCGTGCGGACCGGCGCGTGGCGACGTATCTCGTCGGGGAGGCGTGGATCGCGGGTTCCGTCGATGGAGATGACCGCGTGCCGCTGCTCGGCCGCCTCCCGGTAGAACTCGTGCTCCCGGATCGAGAGCCGCAGGCCGCGGAGCGCGTCGAGGCGATCCGCCGGGACGTGGTAGCCGGCCAGCGGCGTCATCCACTCCCCGTCCTCCCCCAGCAGCCACATACCGGTGCTGTCCGCCCCGAGCCCGTGCGCCACGTGCCGCAGGAACTGGCGCGTCAGGGTATCCACGTCGAGGGTCGAGGCGAGCGTCTGGCCCACCCCGAGGAGGGTCTCGGTCTCCTGGAGCTTGAGCTCGGTCTGCCGGGCCAGCTCCGCGTTTTCCATGCCGAGGCCGACCTGGGCGGCCACGCCCTCGAGGAGCCGCACCTCCGACTCCCCGAACTCGCGCCCGGTCTGCCACCAGACCAGGAACAGCGCGCCCACCGGCTCGCCCCGCACGGTGGTGGGGGCGAAGAGCACGGAGTGCGGTGGGATGCCCTCGAGCACCCCGCGGGCGAAGCGGGGATCCGCGAGCGCGTCCGAGGACCACGTGGCGCGCCCCTCCCGCCACACCTGGGCCATCGCGGGGTACTGCTCGAGGACGAAGGGCCGACTCAGGAAATGCTCGAGCAGGTGCTTGGGCACGTGGTAGCCCGCGGTCGGCAGGAGCATCTGGTGCTTCGGGTCGAGGCTGTAGACACCGACCATGTCGGCGCCGAACGCGAGGGCCACCTCACGCGCCACCGTGCGCATGACGTGATCGGTCGATTCCGGCTGCGAGAGGGCGCGGCCGACGGACAGCAGGGCCGTCGTTTCTCGCAGGCGCTCCTGCACCTGGGTATAGAGCTGCGCGTTGGCCAGCGAGAGCGCGAGTTGACCCGCGATGGCCATGGCCAGGTCCACTTGCCAGGGCTCGAAAGGCGTCGCCCGCTCAGTGTGGTCGAGGCCCATGACCCCGATCACCTCGTCCTGCCGGATGAGCGGGACCGTCATGGTCGACTTCAACTGGAAGACGTCCACCCACTCCGCCGGGATCAGGTCGCTCACCGCGGTGTCGTTCACGATCACGGGGCGCCGCGTCTCCACCGTGCGCGTGTGCAGCGGCGGGCGCATCGGCAGCGACGCGGTCAGGCGACGGAAGCGGGCCCACGCCTCGGGATCCTGGTGACCGTCGGCGAACTGGGACATGAGCGGCACCGGCCGGCCATCGACCCAGCGCTGGATGGAACACCGATCGACCCGGCACACCTGGGCGATCTTCCTGGTGACCTCGCGCAGCAGCCGCTTCGAGTCCAGCGTGGAGTTCAGGATCTCGGCCACCTCGAGCAGCGCGCTGCTCTCCTCGAGCCGGCCGCGGGTCTCGCCGTAGAGCCCCGCGTTGCGAATGGCCACGCCCGCCTGGGCCACGAAGCTCTCGAGGAGCTGCTCGTCGTCGGGACCCAGCCGGATCGGCTCGCGCCCGTTGAGGGAGAGCACCCCCAGCAGTGTCTCGCGGAGGACGATCGGCACGGCCAGGAGGCTGGTGATACCGTGGGAGGCCGCCCACTCCCGGGACTTCAATTTCGGGTCCTGCGCGACGTCCTCTACCTCGAGGGGCTGGCGATGGAGGGCTACCCAGCCCGCGCCGCCCTCGCCGTACTCGACGGTCCTGGAAGGAACGTCGTCGGCCATCGGATCGGACGCGGCGCGGAACTCCAGCGTGCGGGTCGCGTCGTTCGCCACCCAGATGCTCGCCAGCGGTACCGCGATCAGCTCGGCCGCCGCCTCTGCGATCGCGCGCAGCACCTCGTCCATGTCCAGCGAGGACGACACGATGTGCGCCAGGCGGGTCAAGCTGCGCAAGCGCGCCGCGCGCACGTCCAGGGCCTTGTAGAGCCGCGCGTTCTCGAGGGCGACCGCGATCTGGTTCGCGAACGCGGAGAGATACTCGACCTCGCGGTTGGCGAACACCTGCCCCGCGGGGCGATACACCACGAGGGCGCCCTGCAGATGCTCCCGCACGAGGGGCACCGCGAGGATGGATCGGCCGCCGATCTCCTCGATCCAGCGCCGCGACTCCGGGCGGAGCTGGATGCGGGAATCGTGCAGCACGTCGGCCGTCCACACCGGGGCGCGCTCGCTCAGGGCGCGGCCGACCACGCCCTCGTAGGGGTCGAGCGGCTGCGCGCGTTCGGTCAGCGGGCCGGAGAATGGCCCCTGGCCGGACACCAGCCGCAGGGGGCCGCCCGCTTCCTCCTGCAGCCAGATGGCGATGTCGAGCTTCCCGAGTGATTCGTGGGCCTGGGTGGCGACGATCTCGAGCACCCGGGCCTCGTCGAGCGTGGACACCAGCA
>CAMLFJ010000002.1 GCA_946479205.1 uncultured bacterium
GCGGCGACGTGACCAGCCTCTCGGGCATGTTCTCCGTCTCGTTCCTCGCGGTGACGATCCTCATCGGCATCGGCGAAATCGCCTTTGGTCTGCCCAACCGGTGGATCGGCTGGATCTTCATGGCCCTGTCCCTCGTCATCTACATCGTGATCGGCGTGGTCACCCGGACCTCCAACCCCGACCAGTACTACGTGGCCGGGCGCGGGGTCCCCGCTTTCTACAACGGCATGGCCACCGGCTCCGACTGGATGTCCGCGGCCTCGTTCATCTCGATGGGTGGCGCCCTGTCCGCGCAGGGCTTCGCCGGACTGGCGTACGTCATGGGGTGGACCGGCGGTTACCTGCTGCTGGCCGTGTTCCTCGGTCCCTATCTGCGGCAGTTCGGCGCTTACACGATTCCCGACTTCCTGAGCGCGCGGTACGGGGGGACCTCCGCCCGCCTCATCGGGGTCGTCGCGGCGGTCGCTTGCTCCTTCACCTATCTGATCGCGCAGGTCACCGGCGTCGGCCTGATCGTCTCGCGCTTCATCGGCCTCGACTTCAACGTGGGCGTCTTCGTCGGTCTGCTGGGCGTGTTGTTCTGCTCGGTGCTCGGCGGCATGCGCTCGGTCACGTGGACCCAGGTCGCGCAGTACATCATCCTGATCGTCTCGTACTTGGTGCCGGTGGTGTACCTCTCCTGGCAGCTCTTCTCGATCCCGATTCCCGAGCTGACCTACGGCCGCGTGCTGCAACAGAACAACAGCAAGGCCATCGAGATCACTCGCGACGTCAAGGAGAAGGAGACTCGCGCGCTCTGGAAGAAGGACGCCGACGAGCTCAACGCCAAGATCAAGGCCGGCGGCATCTCCGAGGCGGAGGTCGACAAGCTGAAGGGGCAGGCCGCGCTCGCGGGCCGGCAGGCCACCGCGCCGGCGGTCAGCGACGACGCCAAGATCAGCCGGTATCTCACGGTGCCGACCGGCGTTGGTATGTGGAACTTCCTGGCTCTCACCTTCTGTCTGATGGTGGGGACCGCGGGCCTGCCGCATATCCTGACCCGCTACTACACCACGCCCTCGGTGCGCCAGGCGCGCACCTCGGTGGCGTGGTCGCTGTTCTTCATCTTCCTGCTGTACTTCACCGCGCCGGCCTACGCGGCCTTCGCGCGCTTCACGATCTACGCCAAGCTGGTCGGTACCAAGATCGCGGAGCTGCCGCGCTGGGTGACGCTCTGGCAGCCCGCCGGCCTCTTCGACGTGGTGGACAAGAACGGAGACGGCATCGTGCAGTGGGCCGACTTCGTAGTCAAGAGCACGGACTTCGTCGTGCTGGCGATGCCCGAGATCGCCGGCCTGCCGTTCGTGATCACCGGGCTCGTGATGGCCGGCGGCCTCGCGGCCGCGCTGTCCACCGCGGACGGCCTGCTGCTCACCATCGCCAACGCCATCTCGCACGATCTCTACTACAACATCATCGATCCGAGCGCTTCGCTCACCAAGCGCCTCACCATCACCAAGGTGCTCCTGGTGGTCACCGCCATCATCGCGGCCTGGGTGGCCACCTTCCGCCTGTCCCTGATCGTCGAGCTGGTGGCGTGGGCCTTCAGCCTGGCCGGCGCGTCGTTCTTCCCCGCGCTGGTCATGGGGATCTGGTGGAAGCGCGCCAACAAGGCGGGCGCGGTGGCCGGCATGATCCTCGGCCTCGGCATCACGACCTATTACATGATCGGGAGCCGGTTCTACGGGGTTTCCTGGTTCGGCACGCAGACGATCGCGTCGGCGATCTTCGGCCTGCCCGCCGGATTCCTCACCATCTGGATCGTCTCGCTGCTGACCGCGCCGCCCCCCAAGGCGGTGCAGGACCTCGTGGTCAGCGTCCGCTATCCGAAATCCGGTCAGGGGACCGCGCTATCGGCCCAGGGCATCGGGCTCGGCCAGCACTGATCGTCTGATCCGACGCGGGCAGGGGTGTCTCGCCCCTGCCCGCGTTACCAGCCCATGCATGCGCTGATCTACCGGCTCCTCGTCCTGGTATGGTTCCTGTCGTACATGGCCGCGATCTATCTCGCCCTCCACATGATCGTGGCCCGGTTCACCCGGGCGCCCGATAGCCGTCTGCTCTGGTTTTTCTCGGTGATCACCGGCCCGCTCACCCGGCCGGCCCGGGCCTGGGTCTCCGCGGGAACGTCCGAGGGGCGGGTGCGGATGATCACCCTGCTCGCGCTGGTCGCTCTGTGGCTCGGCGCGCGGCTGCTGCTCGGCACCATGGGCGGCCTGGACTTCTGACCGGCCGCGAGGTCTCCATGCTCCGCCTGGCCGGGACCAACGCGCTCGCAATCGTGACGTTCGCCCTGATCTATGCCGCGGGAGGCTCGCGCTGGCTCACCCAGGGGGCGTTTCTCGCCAGCCTGGCCGTGTTCTTCATCTCGCTCACCGCGCTCTGGGTCTACGTCGAGCGCACGCGGCCCGGCGCGCGCGACGTCCTGAGCCGCATCGGCCGTGGAGTGCTCGCGCTGGTCGTCGTCGTCGTTGGGCTCCCCGCGGTCGTGCTGGCGCCGCTCTTCGCGCTGCAGGAGGCCCTGCCCCCGGAGGCCGGTTTCGCCGACGTCGTGCGCCCGGTCATGGTCCTCCTGCTACTCGCGCTGGTCCTCGTGATCGCGATGAACGTGGCGGGCACCGTGGTCCTGACCGTGTCGGGGCTGCGCTCGCGGCTGTCCCGAGGCCGCGGCGCCGCGTCCTAGCCGGGCCCGCCGTGGATTCCGATTTCCACGCGCTCCTCTCCCGGTTGCCGGGTTGCGCCCACCTCGACGAATCCGCGCGGGCCGCGCTGGCGGCCGGGTCGCGCGCCGAGCATTGGCCGGCCGGTGCCCGGATCCTGACCGAGGGCGACCCCGCCCCGGATTGGGTCGCGATCGTCGAGTCGGGGGCGATCCGGGTGTCCGGCCCGCGCCTGGAGGGCGACGGCCCCGCGGACTCCCTCGGGCCTGGTGACGTCCTCGACCCCGGGGTGCCCGGCCTGCCGGCCGCTTGCTCGATCGTCGCCGTGGAGACGACCCGCGCGTGGCTCGTTCCGCGATCCCTGCTGGCCCGCCATCGCGGCGCGCTGGCGCTCGAGCCCATGCCCGGCTATCGCGGCGAGATGAGCCTGTTCCTGCGTCACGTGGGCGATCTGATCAAGGGCCCGCCGGTGACCTGCGAGCCGGGCGTCACGGTGGCCGCGGCGGCCCAGTTGATGACCCGCCGCCGTATCGGATCGGTGATCGTGCTCGGCGCGGACGGCGCCCCCGCCGGCATCGTCACCGACCGTGACCTCCGGACTCGCGTCGTGGCGCCCGGGCTGCCGGCGAGCACCGTGGTTGGCCAGATCATGTCGAGGCCCGTCGTTGGGATCAGCCCCGGCGCGCTCGCCTTCGACGCCCTCCTCGAGATGACGCGTCGAGGAATCCGCCACTTGGCCGTGATGGCCCGCGAGGGACTGCTGGGCGTCGTCTCCAGTTATGACCTCGTGCTCCTGCAGGGGGCCCAGCCCGTCGGACTGGCCCGCGAGATCGAGGCCGCCGCATCGGAGGAGGCCCTGGCCGCCGTGGCCTCGCGCGTTCCCGCGGTGGTGAGGTGGCTGGCGGGTGGCGGTGCCGGTGCGGCGGAGACCGGCCGCCTTGTCGCCGAGCTGAACGATCGGCTCGTCCGGCGCGCGCTGGATCTCGCCCTGTCGGCCACCGAGGCGGCAGGTGGAGGCCGGCCGCCAGTGCCGTTCGCATGGCTCGCGGCCGGGAGCGAGGGCCGGCGTGAGCAGACGCTCAAGACCGATCAGGACAACGGCCTGGTCTATCGGGACCCGCCCGCCGATCAGGAGGCGGCCGCGGCGGCGTACTTCGAGCGATTGGCCACCCGCATGGGCCAGGCACTAACCCGGATCGGCTTCCCGCCCTGCGCGGGTGGCTTCATGGCCTCCAATCCGCGGTGGTGTCAGCCGGAGCGGGTGTGGCGGCGGTACTTCGAGTCCTGGATGGAGACGCCCGAGCCGGAGGCGCTCGTGCACGCCTCGCTGTTCTGCGATCTGCGCCCGGTGGCCGGCGACGAGCCGGTCGGAACCGCCCTGTGGGAGTGGGTGTGCGAGCGGGCCCCCTCCCGGATCCTCTTCCTGCGCCACATGGCCAAGAGCGTTCTCGAGCGCCCGATGCCGCTGGGCTTCCTGGGCGGCTTCGTGCTCGAGCGGTCGGGCGGGCACCGGCATCAGCTCGACCTCAAGGCGAGGGGAATCTTCCCGCTCACCCAGGCCATGCAGACCTACGCCCTGTCCCTCGGCGTGCGGGACACGAACACGCTCGATCGCCTGGTGGCGGTGGGCGCGCGCGGGCTGTTTACCGCGTCGGAGGTCGCCGAGGTCTCCGCCGCCTACGAGGTCATGGCGCGCCTGCGGCTCCACCGCCAGCTCGCGTGCCTCGATGCCCGCGTGGCGCCCGACAACTTCATCGACCCGCACACGCTGGGGAAGGCCGATCGCCTGCTCCTGAAGGAAGCGTTCAGGACCATCGCCTGGGTCCAGCGCCATCTCGAGGACCGCTTCCAGACCGCGCAGGTGACCTGATGCGCCTCGAGCGGAAGCTGACCCTGGCGGTGCTGGGCCTCTTCATCCCGCCCACGGTGGTCGCCGGTCTCGTGCTGGTACTCCTTTATCGGCGCGGGCTCCTCGAGGATCCCGGCAGCCTGCTGACCGCTGTGCTCATCGGGCTCGGCGCCATGGTGGGGTATCTGATCGTGGTCGCCCGCAGCATTGGTCACGCGATCGTCCGGACCATCGAAGAGCTCAGGCGCGGCGCCGAGCTGATGGCCACCGTCAACCCCGCGCATCGCCTGAACGTCCGGACCGGCGACGAGCTCGAGGCGCTCGGCGGCGAGATCAACCGCCTGGCGGATGCCCTCCGCACGGCACGCGATGGGACGATGCAGGAAGAGAGAAGGGAATCGGCGAGAGAGCCCGGCTCGCTCGGCGACCCATCCCGGTCCGAGCTCTCCGACTTCTCGCTGCTGGAGACCGTGGAGCGTCATGTCGGCCCCGCCGAGCGCGAGCACCGCCTCGATGCGCTCACCTTCGTGGTCTTCGATACCGAGACCACCGGACTCCGGCCGGAGGCAGGCGACCGCGTGGTGTCGCTCGCGGGGGTCCGGGTGCGGGGCGGGATCGTCCGACGCCACGAGACGTTCGACACGCTGGTGGATCCGGGCCGCGAGGTGCCGGAGGAGAGCGTGCGAATTCACGGCATCACCGCCGAGATGCTCGTCGGCGCGCCGCGCCTGGAGACCGCGCTGCCGGCGTTCCTCGAGTTCGCGGGACCGGCCGTGCTGGTCGGGCACGAGGCCTCGTTCGACCTGCGGTTCCTGGAGCCGGAGGCGCGTCGGCTGGGCCTGCCGTCGCTCGCCGAGTCCCGTCCCGTCCTGGACACGCGCCTGCTGTCCCGAAGCCTTCACGGCCCCGCGGAGTCACACACGCTGGACGCCGTCGCGCTGCGACTGGGGGTGATGATCGCTGGCCGGCATTCTGCCCTCGGCGATGCCCTGATCACGGCCGAGGTCCTCGTGCGTCTGCTCACGCTCATCCAGAAACGCGGGATCCTCACCCTCGGGCAGGCGCTGGACGCGGTCCGCCGCGCTCGCCGGGTCACCATCTGACCCGCGACGGTCGCCCAGAAGTGACAGCCCACTGACGAATTTTCCCAGTGGTTACCGGGCGTTTTGCCCCGCCGGTTTCCTCGCCTTTGCTCTTGGCTAACGAATATCGGGGGTTTTCAGACGTCTCTTCCATGCAGCAGCGCGGCACAGGCTTTGCAACTAGCTGCGCCAACCGGGCGGGCCGGGTCGCGACGATCCGGCGCCCATGGAGGAGACGATGGACGAGATCAAGAAGCGCCTCGAGCGGGAACTGAGCCACACCATGCAGCGCATCCGGCACATGGGTGGGGTCAATACCATGGAAGAGCTCGGCGGCGGACGGGGTGACAACACGTCGCTGGCCGACGAGGTGGACGTGATCCGGCTGAACGAGGACCGTGAGATGACCTTCGCCACGCGAAGCCTGCTGGTGGAGCGCGCCAACAAGCTGGCGGAGGCGCTCGAGCGGCTGCGGGGCGGGGAGTACGGCGTGTGTGAGGAGTGCGGCGAGGCGATCGCGCCCGCCCGGCTTCGCGCCATGCCGGAAGTGACCACCTGCGTGCGCTGCCAGGACCGGCTCGAGCGGATGCTGCCGCGTCTGGAGGCGGTGGCCGCCACGGTGGACGCGGACGAGCCCGAGGACGACTAACCGCTGATCCCTACGACCGACCGAGCCGGGCCCGCAGCAGGCCCGGCCGGTCGGTAATGATTCCACTCACGTTCCACTCGACGAGCCGGTCCATCTGGGCCGGCTCGTTGACCGTCCAGACGTAGCAGTCCAGCCCCGCTCGCCTGATCTCCGCGAGCAGCGCCTCGGTGAGGACATCGGCGCCCGGGCAGATCGCGCTGATCGCCTCCGGCCTGAGCAGGGCTGGGTCCAGGGGCGCCTGGGCCACCAGGGCTCCCACCCGGATCTCCCGGTTGAGCGATCGGACCCGGCCGATGGCCGTGTGGTCGAAGGACTGTACGAGCACCCGGTCCACCACGTCGTAGATCTCGACCATCGAGACCACGCGCTCCTCGATGCCGGGATAGAGCGCGGCCCCGCCCTTCAGCTCGATCCAGAAGCGTGCGCGCTCCCGGAAGCGCTCCAGGACCTCCTGGAGCGTCTGCACGCGCTGGCCGCGGAAGCGCCGGTCCCGCCAGCCGCCCGCGTCCAGCCGCTTGAGCTCGCGGAGGCGGTGCCCGCTCACCGGGCCCACGCCGTCGGTGGTGCGCTCCAGCGTGAAGTCGTGGATGACCACCGGCTGCTCGTCGGCCGTGAGGTGCACGTCGAGCTCGATGCCGTCGGCGCCCTGCTCGAGCGCCAGCTCGAAGGCGGCGATGGTGTTCTCGGGCGCGTCGGCCGAGGCGCCGCGATGGCCGATGACGAGGGGGCGCGGGGCCGCGTCGGACACTGTCGGTCTCAGGCCGGGCGTGGCACTATCGGGCCGTGCGCACGCCCGTGATCGACGTGGCCCGGCCGGTCATCCGGCTCGGCGCCCGCATCTACTTCCGCATTCGCTTCGAAGGCGTCCACCACGTTCCCCGCTCCGGTCCTCTCCTCATCGTGCCGAACCACGTCACGTTCGCCGACCCGGTGCTCGCGACCATCCCGGTGCGCCGGCCCGTCCACTACATGGCCTGGAACGCCCTGTTCCGCGTGCGCGGCCTCGCCTGGCTGATTCGCCGCCTCCGCGCCTTCCCGGTGGACATCGACGCCGCCGACGCGGGCGCCACCCGGGCCGCGGTGCGCCTTCTCCGTGCCGGCGAGGCGGTCATGATCTTCCCCGAGGCGGGCCGGAGCCTCGACGGGCGGGTCCAGCGTTTCCGCCTCGGCGCGTTCCGGCTGGCCTGCTCGCTCGGCGTGCCCATCATGCCCGTGACCATCATCGGCGCGCACGAGTCCTGGCCTCCCGGGCGTCGGCTCCCGCGACCCGGCCGTCTCACGATCGTCTATCATCCGGTCATCGCGCCGCCGGAGGGCGCCGACGTGAAGGGGGCCGCGCGGGACCTTGCCCAGCGCGTGCACGCGGTGGTCGCGTCCGCGCTCCCCGCGCACCAGCGCCCGGACGCAGCGCGGGACGCGCCGGCCTGAGGCGCGAGCATTATACGGGCGTTCGGTGTATTCTCTCCCTCCAATGGCACGTCGCGTCGCGTCCGCCATCCTCGTCCTCCACGGCCCGAATCTCAACCTCCTGGGTACCCGCGAGCCGGCGGTCTACGGCCGCGTCACGCTCGCGGAGGTGAACCGCGCGGTGCAGCGCCACGCGGAGAGCCGCGGCGCGCGCGCGGTGTGCCGGCAGTCCAACCACGAAGGCGAGCTGGTGGACTGGATCCAGGCGGCGGCGCGCGAGGGCTTCCGCGGCATCGTCTTCAACCCGGGCGCGCTGTCGCACTACTCGATCGCGCTCCGCGACGCGGTGGCCTCGGTGCGCGTGCCGGTGGTGGAGGTGCATCTCTCGAACATCCACGCCCGCGAGGAGTTCCGGCACCGTTCGGTGGTCGCGGCGGCCGCGGTGGGGCAGATCTCGGGCTTCGGGCCCGGGAGCTACCTGCTCGGCGTGGATGCCCTCCTGGGGACCTCGCCCGCGCCCGCCGGCCGACGGGCAGCCGCGCGGCGCCGGCCGTGAATGCAGGCGCCTTTCCTGCCGTCCTACCCCCGATCGGATAAGGGGCGCGAGGGCCACGGCCGGGTCCGGCCGTGACGCCGTCCGACACCCCGTCGAGCGAAGCCGGTCCCGCCGGGCTCCCGGAGTCCCCCGGAATCGACGAGCGCGCACTCATCCAGCGGTGCATCGCCGGAGACGCCGCCGCGTTCGAGCCCCTGGTCGAGAAGTACCGTCAGCGGGTGTGGCGCCTGGCCTACCAGGTGCTGCACGACCGCGAGGAGGCGTGGGACGTGGCTCAGGAGGCGTTCGTGCGGGCGTTTCATTCGCTGTCGACGTTCCGGGGGCAGTCGGCGTTCTACACCTGGCTCTTCCGCATCACCGTCAACGTGGCCACCGATCGGCACCGCCAGCGTGGCGCCCAGGCGCGCGCCTTCGGCCCGGAGCGGGTGACCGAGGAGGAATGGACCCGCAGCATGCCCGATCCGGGCCGTGGGCCGGATCAGGAAGCCACGCGGGCCGAGCAGCGTGAGCGCATCCGTCGGGCACTCGATGCCTTGCCGCCCAAGGCCCGAACCATTATCATGCTGAGTGACGTGGAAGGCCTCTCCTACCGCGAGATTGCCGAGGTGCTCAACTGCCCCATCGGGACCGTGATGTCCCGGCTGCATAACGCCCGGAAGCGGCTCAAGGGGCTCCTGGGACCGATGCTCGCCCTGATCCTCTCGGTCGGGCTGGGCCTGGCCTGGGTCATCCCGGCCGAGGCCCAGCAGATCATCCGTTTCGGGGTCCGCATCATGGAGGCCTCGAACCCCCGCGCGGCGGAGGGGCAGGGGACGCTGAAGAATCCCGCGCCGCCCGCGCCGGAGGCTGACACCGACGAGCGGATGAAGCGCATCCTGCCCAGGCTGCGGACGCTCTTCCGCTACACCGACTACACCACGCTCGACCGCCAGCGCGTCGAGGGGCCGCTCGGTACCCAGCAGCGGTTCGCGGTGCCGGGCGAGCGGTGGCTCGAGGTCACGCCCGATCAGCTCCAGGGCGACCACGTGCGCATGCGGGTGCGGCTGCTGCGCGGCATCCACCCCGAGGTGAACGCGGCGATCCAGGCCGCCCCCGGCGCGCCCGCGGTGCTCGGCGGACCGCCGTACGGCAGCGGGGTGCTGATCATCATCCTCTGGGCCAATCCCAACCCCGCGCCCTAGACCCCGCGTGAGCGAGCAGCGCTACCGGCAGGAACGCGCCCGCATCGAGCAGGGCCACGTCAAGTACCGCGAGAAGCTCCGGGACGAAGGCAAGCTCTTCGTCCGCGACCGTCTGAAGCTTCTTCTGGATCCCGGCACCGAGTTCCAGGAGGACTTCCTCTTCGCGCGCAACCAGGAGGTGGATACCCCCGCCGACGGCGTCGTCACCGGGGTGGGAACGGTCGGCGGCCGCACGGTGTGCGTCATGGCCAACGACTACACGGTGAAGGCGGGCTCTTGGGGCGAGAAGACCGTCCAGAAGATCGTGCGCATCCAGGAGCGCGCCCAGCGGCTGCAGGTGCCCCTGATCTACCTCGTGGACGCGGCGGGCGGGCGCATCTCCGAGCAGATCAAGATCTTCCCGGGCCGGTACCACGCGGGCCGCATCTTCTACAACGAGGTCCAGCTCTCCGGGGTGGTGCCTCAGGTCTGCGTGCTCTTCGGCCCGTCGCCCGCCGGCTCCGCCTACCTGCCCGCGCTCACCGACTGCGTGATCATGGTGGACGGCAAGGCGAGCCTCTATGTCGGGTCTCCCCGGATGGTCGAGATGGCGATCGGGGAGAAGACGACGCTCGAGGAGCTGGGCGGGGCCCGGATGCACTGCACGGTGTCGGGGTGCGGCGACGTGCTCGCCGCGTCCGACGAGGAGGCGATCGAGCTGTGCCGGCGGTACCTCTCCTACCTGCCCGGCTCCTTCCGCGAGCGCCCCGCGCCGGTGGAGGCGGTCGGCCCCAAGCCGGGCCGCTCCATCGACGAGATCGTCCCCTACGACCAGCGCAAGTGGTTCGACGTGTACGAGGTGATCGACCGCGTGATCGACGCGGGCTCGTTCTTCGAGATCAAGCGCCTGTTCGCCCCGGAGATCGTGGTGGGATTCGCGCGCCTCGGCGGCCGCGCGGTGGGCCTGGTGGCCAACCAGCCCAAGGTCAAGGGCGGGGTGCTGATGGTCGATTCCTCGGACAAGGCGGCGCGGTTCATCTCGCTCTGCAACGCCTTCAACGTCCCGCTCGTGTACCTGGCCGACGTGCCCGGCTTCATGGTGGGCACGAAGGTGGAGCGCGCCGGGATCATCCGCCACGGCGCCAAGATGGTCTTCGCGACGTCGCAGGCCACCGTGCCCAAGATCTGCGTGGTCCTGCGCAAGTGCTACGGCGCGGGGCTCTACGCGATGTGCGGCCCGGCCTTCGAGCCGGACGCGGCCCTCGCGCTGCCGCAGGGGCAGGTGGCCATCATGGGGCCGGAGCCCGCGGTCAACGCCGTCTACTACAACAAGATCATGGAGCTGCCCGATGGGGAGCGGGCGGCCTACGTCCGGCAGAAGCGCGACGAGTACGCGCAGGACGTGGACATCTACAAGCTCGCCTCCGAGATGCTGGTCGACGGTATCGTGGGCGGCTCCGAGCTGCGCGACGAGCTGATCAGGCGCCTGGGGTTCGCCCAGTCGAAGCAGCTCGAGTTCCCGCCCCGGCGCAATCCGGTCCAGCCCGTCTGAGCGGCGTGTCCTCCGCGGCCCACGCATGGGCTCGCTGATCCTGGCGCTCCGCTTCCTCACGGTGGTTCCGGTTCCCGGCCGGGAATCGGCGGGCCCGCCGGCCCTGGGGCGCGCGGCCTGGTGGTTCCCGGTCGTCGGGCTGATGCTGGGGGGCGCGCTCGCGCTCTTCGCGCTCGCGGTGGACGCCCTGTTTCCTCCGCTGGTCGCGGCGGCGCTCCTCCTGACCGGGTGGAAGGTGGCCACCGGCGGCATCCACCTCGACGGGCTCGCCGATTCCCTGGACGGTCTCGCGGGCCGCGATCCCGCGCGGCGGCTCGCCATCATGCGGGACAGCCGCATCGGCGTCTTCGGCGCGACCGGGCTCGTCCTGTTCTGCCTGCTCGCCGTCTCCGCGCTCGCCGCGCTCTCCCCGTCCCTCCGTCTCCGGCTCCTCGTGCTGGCTCCGGTGATCGGCCGGGTGGCGCCGGTGCTCGCGGGCGCCTGGGTGGCGCCGGCCACGCCCGGCCAGGGCCTCGGGGCCGCGTTCGTGGCCGGCCTGCCCCGCTGGGCGGGGCTCGTGCACGTGGCCGCGGTCGGCGCGCTGGCCGCGTGGCTGCTGGGGACCTGGGGGGTGGCCGTCGCGGCGGCGGGATGGAGCGTGGCGCTGCTCGCGGGCACGCTGGTGGCCCGCCGGCTCGGCGGGTTGACCGGCGACGTGCTCGGCGCGGTCGTGGAGATCGCGGAACTCGGCGCGCTGCTCGCCGCGGCGGCGGCCGCGCACCGCGGATGGCTCTGAGCGCCACCACCGTCTGTCTCGTCCGCCACGGCAGCGTGGTCGGCGCGGAAACCCGCCGGTTCATCGGTCATCTCGACGTGCCCCTCTCCCCCCTGGGCATCGCCCAGGTCGATGCGCTGTCGCGCCGGCTGAGCGGCGTCGCCTTCGACGCGATCTACTGCAGCGATCTCGATCGCACCCGGCACAGCGCCGAGATCCTGGCCGCGCCCCACGCCCTCACCCCGGTCCGGGATGCGGCCCTGCGCGAGTTCGCGATGGGCGAGTGGGACGGGCTGACCGCGGAGCAGATTCGCGCGCGCGACGCCCTCGCGTTCGCGGCGTGGATGGCCGACGTGGGCCGGTTCCAGTTCCCGGGGGGCGAGGGCCTGCCGGACCTGGTGGCGCGCGCGATCCCGGCCTTCGAGCGCCTGACCGCGCGGCACCCGGCCGGGACGATCGCGGTGGTGGCGCACGGCGGGAGCAATCGCGCGATCCTCTGCCACGCCCTCGGGCTCGGTCCCGAGCGGCTGCTCGCGCTGGGCCAGGACTACGCGGCGCTCTCCGTGCTCGAGCGGGCGGGCGGGCGCTGGACGTTGCGCCTGCTGAACCACTGCGAGCCGGTGCCGGCCGCCCCCCGGATCGCGGGAGCGGCCTGACCGCGAGCCTACCGCCGCGTCGGGACCGGCCCGAGCAGGGTCGACAGGCTCGAGATGAGCGACTTCACGCTGAACGGCTTTCGCAGCGTGGGCCGGCCCGAATGCTCGAGGAGCGCCTCGCTGTCCGCGTCTCCCATCTCACCCGTGATGAAGATCACCCGGGCGGCCAGCGCCGGATGCTCCCGTTGCAGGCGCTCGAAGAACGCGCGGCCCGAGGGACCGGAGAGACGGAGATCCACCGTGATCACGTCGAAGGCCAGCCCGTCCTTGACCAGGAGGCGCCACGCGGTGTCGGAGTCGGCGACGACGCCGACTTCCTGCCCCAGGTCGGTCAGGAGGTCGCGCAGCATGCTCGCGACATGAGCCTCGTCCTCGATCACGAGGACGCTCCCGGACCGGAGGGGTGGGCCGTCCGGGTCGATGGGCGGTGGATCCGGGGCCGCGCCGACATGGGCGGCGAGCTCGACCACGAAGGTGGACCCGCTGCCCGGGGTGCTCTCGGCGAGGAGCCGGCCCCCGTGGCTCTGGATGATGCTGTAGGAGATCGACAGGCCGAGACCGGAGTTCTGGTTCGGGGCCTTCGTCGAGAAGAACGGCTCGAAGATGCGCGGCATGATATCGGCGGGGATGCCGGGTCCGGTGTCGGCGATGCTCAGGCGCACTCGCGAGTCGTGCACGCCGAGGCTGACCGCGATGCGCGGCGTCGGGACGGTCGCGACCGCCTGCTCGGCGTTGACCACGAGGTTGAGCACGACCTGCTCGATCTGTAAGGCGTCCCCCAGGACGAGCGGCACCTCGTCGGCAAGATCCTCGAGCAGCGTGACCCCGCTGAAGCGCATCGCGTCGCGGCGCAGGGCGACGACCTGCGCCACGACCTGACGAAGATCCAGCGGCGCCACCTCGTGCGGCTGAGGCCGGACGAAGGTCTGCAGGCCGCGCACGATCTTGGCCGCGCGCATCGCGCAATCGGCGATCTTGGCCACGCGCTCGAGCTGGCCGGGATCGGTGAGGCGCCGGCTGAGCATCTCGGCCTGTCCCATGATCGTCGCGAGGGGATTGTTGATCTCGTGCGCGACCCCGGTGACGAGCTGGCCGACCGCGGCCAGCTTGCCCGCCTGGACGAGTTGCTGCTGCGTCGTTTCGAGCTGGTGCAGGTGCGTGTCCAGCTCGGCGTAGAGACGGGCGTTCTCGATCGAGAAGGCGGCGTGATCGGCGAAGGCCTGCGCGAGATGGATCTCGTCGTCGGTGAAGCGGCGCCCGTGTACGTCCGCGACGCGGAGCGCGCCGATGACCGCGCCGCGCACGACCAGGGGCACCGCGCACGCCGCGCGGTTGTTGGATTCGACGATCCGGGCCTCCACCTCGGCGGGCAGGGAGATGTCGGGCTCGGCGAGGACGTCGGACGTGGTCACCACCCGCCGCTCCATGACCGCCCGGCCGGTCGCCCCCGCGCCGGCCGGGAGCGCGGCGCCGATCGGGAAGCCCGGAATGATGGTCCCGGTGGTGGCGACCGCGACGAGCGAGCCCGACGCAGGATCCAGCCGGAAGAGGATCGCGGTGCGGGCCCCGAGCAGCCGCACGATGCTCTCGACCGTTCGCTGGGCCACCGTGGTCGGATCGAGGGTGGCGGAGAGCTCACGGGCCAGCGAGGCGAGGGCCGAGACACGCTCGGCCTGGCGCCGCGCCGCCTCCGCCTCCCGGAGCGCACGGATGTGACGATCGACGCGCCGGACGAAGCGGAGCAGCCGGTACTGCGCGTACGAGCAGACCGCGGCCGCGAGCCCGATCAGGATGACGGTGGACGCCATCGCGCCGACGCTCACGCCCGCGAAGTGCTGCAGGAGGACCTCGTAGGCGGTGACCACCACCGCGGTGAAGACGACGTACCAGACGCGCAGGGAGAACGCGGCGAGCATGACGAGCAGGACGTAGACCCCCACCGTGAATCCGGCCACCCCGCTCGGATTGCTGGTCGGGAACGTCGCCCACTGCAGGAAGAAGACGATGGGCGCGTCGAAGAGGGCGACCGCCATGCCGGAGGCGAGCACGATGCGCTCGGACCGCCGGCTGATCAGGAAGATCACGGTGGTGGCGATCCAGTAGAGCGTGAAGAGGGGGAGGTTGCCGGACCACGCGGGCAGGCGGAGCAGGCCGCCGAGGATCAGGAACAGCAGGAAGAACGCGGAGACGCCCCAGAAGCGAACCGCGTTGCTGCGCCGGGCGTTCTTGAGGCGTTCGCGGGCCAACTCGCGCTGGAGCGAATCAGGGGAGCCCTGAATCTCCTCCACGATTCGAGTATAGCTCCGGGCCGCCGCCCGGTTCCTATCCGTCGGGTGGGGGCGGTTTTCGGATAGACTGCGTCGGGGATCGGCCCCGACTCGAACGAGCACCTCGACCGGAAGGACCAGAGAGGCGTGCGCGCATGGACGACGCGTCGGCTGACCGGGGCGCCGGCACGCTCGGTCGGCGCCGGTTCCTCGCCCTCGCCGCGGGAGCGGTCGCCGGCTCGGCGGCCCCCCGCCGGGCGGCGGCGCGGGAGCGGCCGGTCCGTGGCGGCGTGCTGAAGCAGATCGGCGTCGACCCGCCCACCTTCGACGTTCACGCCACCGCGTCCGACCAGACGCAGCTCGTTTCGTCCCTCGTGCGCCGCACCCTCTTCAAGATCGGGTGCGGGGCCCGCCACGCGCCGTCCGACTTCACGCTGGCGCCGGATCTCGCGCTCAGGGCCGTGACGTCCGCGGACGGCCGGACTCACATGATCACGCTGCGGCCGGGCGTCCGCTGGGAGTCGCGCCCCCCCGTCAACGGGCGCGAGCTGGTCGCCGCCGACGTGAAATACTCGCTCGAGCGCGTCCTCCGAAAATCGCCCTACGCGGCGCTCCTGGGCCCGGTGGAGCGGATCGACGCGCTCGATCGGCGCACCGTGCGCGTCCACCTCGCGGATTCCTTCGGCCCGTTCGTCCAGAATCTGGCCGCGCCCTGGACCGCGATCCTGCCCCCGGAGGTGGAGGATCGGCTGGGCGACCTCAAGGCCGCCGAGTCCCTGGTCGGCTGCGGGCCGTTCGTGCTCGAGCGATACGAGCCCGGAGTGAAGGCGGTCTTCTCGCGCAATCCCACCTACCACGCTCGCGGCCTGCCCCACCTCGACAAGGTGGAGTGGCTGTTCATCAAGGACCGCGCCACCCGGCTCGCGCTCTTCCGCGCGGGGCAGGTGGACCTGCCGGACCACGACGCCCGCATCCCGCGCTCCGAGGTGGCCGCCCTGCGGGCCGCCAATCCCGCCTACCCGGTCGTGTCCTGGGACGGGCTGGCGGTTCGCTCGCTGGCCATGCGCACCGACCGCCCGCCGTTCAACGACGTCCGGGTGCGCCGCGCGCTCAGCCTCGCGCTGGACCGGAGGACGTGGGTGGCCGAGCATCTCGTCGACGGCGACGGCGCGCAGGCACACGGCCCGGTGCCGGGCGCCATGCGCCCGTGGAGTCTGGCCGCGGGGCAGCTCGGCGAGGGCGCCCGGTATCTCGAGCACGATCCGGCGATGGCCCGGACGCTCCTGGCCGAGGCCGGCTTTCTCGCGGGTCTCAAGGTCAAGTGCACGAGCTGGCCGGGCTACGGGCCCGAGTACGTCGACGACCTCGAGCGTCTCGCGGGCCATCTCCAGCGGGCGGGCGTGGAGCTGCAGATCGTCAACGAGGACTACGGGCAGTACATCCGCGGGTCCTTCCTCGGGAGGTTCGACGAGGCGACCTGGGGGCCGTCCTCGATCTTCACCGACGTGGACGGATATCTTTCCGGCTCGTTCCGGACCGGCCAGGCCGCCAACCGCAGCCACGTCGCGGACCCGCAGCTCGACGCGATGCTCGAGGCGCAGCGGCGCGTCGGATCGACGTCCTCGCGCAAGAGGATCGTCGACGAGATCCAGCGCCGCGCCGCCGCGCAGGTCTACTACGTGTATACGCCGTACGCCCGGAACGTCTCGTCGTGGGCCCCCCGGGTCCGGAATTACGGACCCAAGAACTCCTTCGATCGGGGCGCCCAGCTCGAGGTCGTCTGGCTCGACCCGGCCTGAGCGTCCCGCCAGGCCCGTTCCGCGCCTGACGGTTCCTGTAGGTCGTCCGTCACAGGTTGTAGACCCCCGGTGCGTCCGCAGAAACAGCACCCCGAGTAGACAAGCAGGAAGCCAGGTATTTCGGCCGTTTGCAGTCTGAATTCCAGGTCCGCCACGGGGTCCGGCGGCTGGCACCTGTCTTGCTCCTGTCTCTGGCCGGACACATGGAGGTCATGACAATGCATGCGTTGAGCCGCTTGAAGTCTCGCCCCCGAGAGGCCGGGTTCACCCTGGCCGAGATCCTGGTGGCCTGCGCCATCATCTCGGTGGGGCTCGTCGCGGTCGCGACCGGCTTCGGCTTCGGCGTCGACGGTGTGGAGGCCGGCCGGCAGCAGAGCACCGCGGTGTTCCTCGCCGAGCAGCGCATCGAGCAGGCCAAGGACCTGGCCATGCGGCAGACGGGTCTGGTCCAGCTCACCGTGGCCAACCTGCCGGCCACCGAGGCCTACGGCACGATCGCGGGCGCGCCGCCCAGCTACCGGCGCACCACCACGATCACCACCAACCCGGGCGGCACCACCGGGGCCCGGGTTGACGTGGTCGTCTTCTACCGCCCGGTGACCGGCCGGGGCGTGCTCACCACCGAGCGGTCGGTGTCGCTGTCGATCTTCCTGGCGAATCGATGAGCCGAGGAGCCTCCATGCACAGTCAGCGCGGTTTCACCCTCGCCGAGATGCTCGTGGTCTGCGCCATCGTCGGCCTCGTGATGGCGAGCCTGCTCGGCCTCGTGATGCAGGGGCAGCAGGCGTACTGGTTCGGGACGACGCAGGTGGACGGGCAGCAGACCGTGCGCGTCGCGATGGAGCGCATGGCCAAGGAGATCCGCGAGGCCGGCTACGAGCCCCTGCCCGGCGAGACGGACCCCGCGGCCTGCCCGAACGCGACGAACTACCCCCTCTACACCGCCGGCGTCCCCTGCTACAAGTTCGTGCCGATCACGAGCCCGGCTGCGACCTCGCTCACGCTGCAGTACAACTGGGACGGGTCGACGTGCGCGGTTCCGTGCTCCCCCATCAATACCGCAGCCCTGGTCGCCGATCCGATGATCTGTCCGACGGCGGCCTGCCGGGGCGAGCAGATCACCTACGCCCTGTCGGCCGGGAACCTGACGCGCCAGGAGGTGGTGGTGGACGCGACTCCCGTCGTCATCGCGACGGGCATCACCGCGCTCTCCTTCACGTATCGCGACGATACCGGGACCGTCACGGCGGCTCCGGAGCTCGTACGGACCGTCGAGATCTCGGTGACCGCCCAGACGGCGACCCGGGGCGCGTTCGTGACGATGGTGGATCGCGTCCGGCTGCGAAATCGATGAGCCAAGTCACACTGCGGAGGCCAGTACCGATGAAGACGTGGCGTAACCTGCTCGGCAATGAGCGCGGGGTGGCCCTGCCCCTCGCGATGATCCTGCTCGTGGTCCTGACGATGCTCACCCTCACCTTCATGTCCCTGGGGGCGGTGGAGCCCCAGATCTCGCGCAACCTGTCCGACGGGGCCCGGGCCCGGCAGCTCGCCGAGAGCGGCATCGAGTGGGGGTTCAATCAGCTCGCGGGCCGCGACTTCAACGACGTGGCCCTGCTGGGCAGCGGCACGACGACGGGCGGCGTCAACTGTGGAGCGGGTATCACGTGCAAGGTGCTGGTCATCGGCCAGGCGCTTCCGGGTCTGACCACTACCGCCGGGACATTCACGGTCGTCCTGCGGAACGATCTCAACACGCTCAACACGGATCAGGCGCTGATCGGAAGCGGCAACACCCTCGACACGGCCGCCACGGTGGACAACAACAAGATCGTCATCCTGAAATCGACCGGCACCTTCAACGGGGCCAGCCGGACGATCACCGCGGTGGTCCAGCGCGGCAACCTGCCGATCAACGCGGCAGTCAGCCTGCCGGGCGTCCAGGGTGACACCTATACCCAGACGCCTCCGTGTGCGATCAGCGTGGGCTGCTACTGGGTTGACGGGCGTGACTGGAAGGACGTGGATACGTGGGCGCCCGCCACGACTCCCACCGGGATCGGGGCGCTCAAGTACGGCATGACCGCCGCCACCGCCGCAATCGAGACGGTTGCGGAGAGCGGCTTCGACACCCTGGCCAAGAGGGAATATCTCCACGGCTCCAATGACGGCAACGGGTACACGGCGGCAACCGACGGCACCGCCGTCACCGGAGCCGCCGGCAACGGCCGGAACACGATCGCCGACGACCCCACCCTCTCGTCGGCCATGATCTCGAAGTTTCTGAGCAACCTGGCATCGAATCCCTCGACGCAGATCCTCAACAGCACCATGGCCTGCCAGTATCCCGCGGCGGGTGGTGCTCACGACAAGCCGGAGGGGCTCCAGATGACGAGCACGGCCACGGCGAACATCGTGACCGTGACGAACAACTGCACGGGCGCCCCGCAGATCAACCAGACGGTCAACCTCGGCACCGCCGCCGCGCCCGCCATGCTCTACGTGAGGGGCGAATACGATCCGACCTCCCTCTTCCGCGGCCTCGCCGTGAGTGGCAGCAACCCCATCACGGGCTATGGCATTCTCGTGGTCGAGGACTCGGATCTCGCCATGTTCCAGACCGGTAACTTCAGGTGGAACGGGATCGTGCTGGTGACGGGCCGCAACGTCTCGAGCGCGTTCCTCGACGCCAGCAATACGGAGATCCGGGGCGCCCTCATCACCAACGAAACCAACCCGTTGGAGGCGGCTGGGTACAACGAGTTCTTCGCGGGGACCAGCGGGAGCATGCGGATCCTGGCCAGCAAGGAGAACATCGACCGGGCGCTCATGGCCCTCTACAACATGCGGATCTCCGCGTACCGCGAGTACTGAGCGGTGCCCGTGCTTCTGGTCGCGGCGCTGCTCCTGGCGGCCTGCCAGCAGCCGCCCGCGCGCCAAGTCCCGGCAACGAGTGCCGTCTCCCCGGCAGAGCAGATGCTCACCGAGGGAGGCGCGCTCATGGCTCAGGGCAACTACGTCACCGCGGTGGAGAAGCTCCGCCAGGCTGCCGACCTCGAGCCCGGCAGCGTGGCGGTCCGCTTCGCCCTCGGCACCGCCTACTCGTTCCTCGAGAAGCGGCCGGAGGCCATCGCCCAGTTTCGCTGGGTGATGTCGAACGCTCGGATCGAATCGACCGAGCGCGACGAGGCCCGCCGCTGGCTCATCCGCGCCGGGGCCCTGGTGGAGCCTTCGTCGGCGCCCGGGAAACCCGACACGGCCTCCAGTGACACCGCGGCCAAGAAGGTTGATCCAAGCGCGCAAGGCTCGATCTCCGGTCAGACCCGGTGGACGGGAGTCACTCCGGCCGAGCACAAGGTCCCGGTCAGGATCGCGATCGTGGGGAGCGAGGACGCGACGCGCGAGTTGCGACAGAGGACGCAGGTCTATCTGGGCGAGCGCTTCGAGTTCAAGGACGTTCCGGAGGGCCAGTACCGACTCATCGGCACTTTCGCCGACAAGGTCCTCTGGGAACAGAGCGTCTCGGTCAAGGGTGGCAAGCAGACGGACGTCGCGCTGAGCCACGCCACGAGCTCGGTGCCCGCCAACACGTTCCCTCTGCCCGCGCACTAGCCGCGGGCGCTACCGCTTCAGGCTCAGGGCGCCCCCGCCGATCATGGCCGCCGCCAGGGTGGCCACCAGCAGCACCAGCACGTACTCGTAGCCGTCGTCGAAGGCCCAGAACCCTTTCTTCAGGTGCACGAACACGAGCGCGCCCAGCATGGCGGGCACGTTCACCAGGGCCGCCCAGCGGGTATAGATCCCGAGCACGAGCAAGATCCCGCCCAGCCCGTGGGCCAGGATCAGGTACCACGTGGCGATCTCGGGGAAGGTGACTCCTGCCTTGACCTGGTAGGCGATCATGCCGGACGGGCCGAGGACGACCAGAGCGAGGTACGCGTGCATCACGTAGACGACACCCAGGATCAGCCGGAGCAGCAGTGCGCCGTAGGATGCCATTGGACCTTCCTTTCGGGCTTTCAGGGTTTGGGACCCGCATTGCCCAGGCGCTTCAGCTCGGCCCGCGCGCCCGAATATTCGACGGCGCTGGTTGGTCCCGCCGCCACTGCCGTCTGAAACATTCCGACGGCCCTGTCCCATTGTCCGCGAATCGCGAGACCCTGGCCGATATAGTCGTACGCCTCGCAAAGGAACTCGCGCGGCGCCTTCGGGTTCGTACGCGTCGCCGCCTCCAGCACCTGGTCGGGAGACGCCTCGCCGAGGCACATGGAGACCACGTGGCCCGGCCATTGTTCGAGGTCCGGGCCCGTCCCGAGCAACGAGAAGGAAAGGAGGAGCCCCCGGCTGGTCAAGGCGCGACGAGCCCGCGCGCGACCACGCGCGCGGTGCAGGCCGTGCGGGTGTGCGTGCCGTCGATGAAGTCGCTCTCCGCGCACGGCACCGAGGCCGGATCGGACAGATCGTAGACGCCCGCGCGTGGGCCGGCCAGGGCGGCGAGGACGGTGCGGGTCCGCGCCAGGCCGGCCATCGCGCCGGCGTCGTGGCGGACGCTGTCCCACACGAGCGGATGATAGGGAGGCAGGTAGGCGATGATCCGCACCCCGTGCGCCCGCATGTCCCGCCAGAGGGAATCCAGGCGCCGCGCGCGCTCGGCGTCCCAGGCGAACGCGCGGAGGTTCGCGTGGTGCTGCCGCACGAAGTCCAGCGCGTCGGCGCGCACCTCGTCCGGTCCCCGCGCCTCGTAGGCCGTCTCGTAGACGAGAGTGCCGTCCGCGCGCAGTGCCCGCCGGCCGTCGATCCGGCGCTCGTCGACGACCTGATCGGCGAGCGAGCGCACCAGCTCGGCGCCGCGCGGCTCGCGATCGAGGCGCAGGCGTCGCAGATCCCCGAGCGACCGTCGGAGCACCGAGAAGGACAGGAGATCCTTGAGCTGATACCAGCGGTAGAGCACCGCGTCCGCGTGGCGCCAGCCGCCCGCGCCCTCGGTCGTCTCCAGGAAGCGGGCCACCTCGTCGGCCCACACCAGCCACCGCACCTGAGGATGAGACGCGTTGAACTCCCAGTTGTCGATCCCGAAGATCGCGACCTCCGGGACCTTGTCGCCGGCTTTCAGGGTCGACCACATCACGATGAAGTCCTCGACGGTGCCGCCGGAGAGCCCCGCGTTGTAGAACTCCCCGGGCGCCGCCCCCACCATGGCCGCGGAGATCGTCATGACGCGGCTCGAGCCGAACACGACGACCCGCGGGCGCGGGATCACGGCCAGCCGCGCCTTCTGGAACCGGCGCTCGTCGGTGTCGCGGTAGCCGAGCAACGCCTGGCCGGGCGCGAAGCCGGCGGCGGCCAGCTCGATGCGCGCCTCGTGGCGCGCCCGATCCCAGACCGCGAGGCCGTTGACCATCGCCACCAGGCCGAGAAGGAGCGCGACGACGACGACGAACGGCCGCACTAGAACTGGAAGGAGAGGAACCTAGGTCGGTAGTTCATGCGTGAGACGGCGGATCAGCCGGAGCCGCATGGCCCCGCCCCTTTCCCGGCGCTCAGGGCTTCCGGAACAGGATCTCGCCGAAGTAGGACTCGGCGGAGGAGCGCGTGTCGTTGGAATCGATCGAGATCGAGACGGCGCCCACTTCTTCCCCGGGCGCCTCCCCGTAGATCTTCTTGTAGTCCTCGAGCACGTTGCGGCTCTCGGTCATCCACTTGCCGAGATCGGCCAGGCCCGAGCGCACCACCACGTAGGTCACCATGCCCGTCTTCTCGCTCGTGAACACCGCCCCCGCGGGCGCGGTCGTGTCCCAGATGTAGGAGATGATGCGCGAGCGGACCTGCGATGGGAATCGCGGGAAGGTGACGTAGACTTGCGCCGCCTCATCGTCGGTCGCCGACTTGCGGGCGTCGCCCCCCTTGGGCAGGATGACCGCCTGCCAGCTCCAGGTCAGGATCGGGTGGTTCTTGACGTCCACCTTGATCTCCTTGGAGATCGTGGAGCTGTCGTTGTTGCTCTTGAGATGGAGCACCTTGCGGCCGCTCTGGGTGACGATGCGGAACTCGTACTTGGGGCTGCCCCAGGTCTGTCCCTTCCAGCCGTCGGGGATGCCGGTCT
>CAMLFJ010000003.1 GCA_946479205.1 uncultured bacterium
CGATGTGGCGCTCGCCCAGATCCCGAGCGACGCGGCGCACCATCGCGCCGGCGGTGAGCCACTCCGCGTGGCGCACGCCGCTGGCGAAGGGCCAGCGCCCGGTGAGCCGGTAGCCGCCGTCCACCGGGGTGGCGGTGCCGGTCGGCAGGATGGCGACGGCGGCGGGCGGGACGCGGCCGCCCGCGAGGATCTGGCCGATCGCCTCGTCCGGGAGGAAGCCGGCGGGCAGGCCCACCGCGGTGCTGGCGACCATGAGACACCAGCCGGCCGACGCGTCGATATGCGTGAGCGCCTCGAGCACCTCGAGCTGGGTGACCGGATCCGCCTCGGCGCCGCCGAGCGACTCCGGCACCTTCAGGGCGAGGAGACCGGAGCCGGCGAGCGCGCGCACGGTGGCGGGCGGCAAGGTCCCGAGCCGCTCCGCCTCGAGGGCGCCGGCCTCGACCACCTCCCGGATCCCCTCGACCGCGGCGAGCAGATGCGCGCGCTTGGCCCCGCGCTCGCGGGGAAACCCCGGGCTCACCGGCCGGCCGGCGTGGACGCGAGCTCGCGCCACTGCGCGAGGCTCACGCGGGCCACCACCTCGAAGTCGGTCCCGCGGGGGTGCACCACGTCGGCCTCGCCCTCGCTGAGAAACTGCCCGCCGACGAGCGTGTAGTACGGATACGCGTGCGCGACGATGACCGTGTTCGCGCCGGGCGCGACCGGCGTGGACAGGAGCGCGCGCAGGGCGGCGAAGCGGCCGGGGCTCCCCGGCGGGAGCGGGCCCCCCTCGCGCGCCGCCGGCGCCTTCTGTGCCCTCCCGAAGGCGAGCGTCGCAGTCTCCACGGTGCGACAGAGCGGGCTCGCGAGCACCGCGCCGATCGGGACGCCCAGCGTCCGGATGGCCTCCCCGATGGCGCGCGCGTGATCACGGCCGCGGTCGGTCAGATTGCGCTGGGTCGCGCAGTCCTCGACGCTCGTCATGCGGTCGTCGTTCTGGCGGTGGTCGGTGTCGGCGTGCCGGAAATAGAGAACGTAGCCGCCCGCGCGCAGGGCGGCGAGGAGCTCGGGGCCCCGGAGCGGAGTCGCGGCCGGCGCCTGGGCGAGCGCGCCCGCGGGCAGGCCCAGGACCAGCGTGAGGGCCGCGGGCAGCAGCCACCGCGGCATCGGGACCGTCGCGCCGCCGGCGTTCCGCTCCATGTCGTCGGCCAGTGTAGGGCAAGTGCGGCTCCTCCACACCGCTTGACGGCGCCCGCGCCGCCGCGTCAGTATCCGTTCCCGTGACCAGCCCGTTCGTTCCCGGTTCCACGGTGCGGATCGCCGGCGCCCCCGGCGGCCCGCTCGCCGGCATGACCTTCGCGGCCAAGGATCTCTTCGACGTCGCGGGCCACCCGACCGGCGGAGGCAACCCCGACTGGGCCCGGCAGTACCCGATCCCGACGCGCCACGCCTGGGCGGTGCAGCGCCTGCTCGACGCCGGCGCCACCCTGATCGGCAAGACGATCACCGACGAGGTCTCGCTGGGCATCCTCGGGGAAAACGCCTTCGACGGCACCCCGCTCAATCCGCATGCCCCCGACCGCGTGCCCGGCGGCTCCTCGTCGGGCTCGGCCTCGGCGGTGGCCCAGGGCCTCTGCGACACCGCGCTCGGCACCGACACCGGCGGATCGGTGCGGGTGCCCGCGAGCTTCTGCGGCCTGCACGGCATCCGGCCCACCCACGGCCGGCTCGATCTCACCGGCATGCTACCGCAGGCGCCGAGCTCCGACACCGCCGGCTGGTTCGCCCGCGACGCGCAGACCTTCACCCGGGTCAGCGCGGTGCTGCTCGGCGAGCCGATCGCGGCCGCGCTGCCCTCGCGCCTGCTCGTCGCCCAGGACGCGTTCGGCCTGGCCGACGAGGCGACCGCCGCCGCGCTGCAGCCGATGGTGCGCCGGCTCGCCGGGCTGGTGCGCGAGGCGCGCGAGGAGGTGATGGCGCCGCCCGGCCTCACCGCGTGGGCCCGGGCCCAGCGCACGCTCCAGCCGTGGGAAGCGTGGCACACCTTCAAGGAGTGGATCGACCGCGACAACCCCCGGATGGCGTTCAGCGTGGCGCGCAATCTCGCGAGCGCGACCGCGATCCCGGAGAGCGAGCGCCAGTGGGCCGCGCTGGTGCGCGCCGAGGCCCGCGCCCGGCTCACCGCGCTGCTGCCGCCGGGGACGATCCTCTGCCTGCCGACCACGCCCTTCCCGGCGCCGCCGAAGGGCCTGCCCCTCGCGATGCTCGAGCCCCTGCGCGCCCGCATCACGTGCCTCGCCGCCCACGGCGGCCTCACCGGCCTGCCGCAGGTGAGCCTGCCGGGGGCGCAGGTGGACGGGCTGCCGGTGGGCCTGTCCATCGTGGCCGCCCGCGGCAGCGACGCGGTGCTGGTCGCGGTGGCCAAGGCGATGGAGGAGGCCGCGCGATGACCGATCTCACGCCCAATCGCCCCGAGGTGGTGGCCGAGGTGCGCGCGCTGTTCGAGCGCTACGAGCAGGCGCTGATCGACAAGACCGTGGAGGTGCTCGACGCCACCTTCTGGAACAGCCCGCACACCATCCGCTACGCGCTCCACGAGAACGGCTACGGCTTCGACGCCATCCACGCCCATCGCGTGGCCCGCCCGCCGGGGCCCGGGATCAAGGAGCAGCGTCTGCGGCTCGAGATCCTCACGCTCGGGCGCGATCTCGCCACCGTCAACCTCGAATTCAAGGTGCGCGGCCGCGACCTGATCGGCCGCCAGAGCCAGACGTGGGTCCGCTTCCCCGACCTCGGCTGGAAGGTCATCGCGGCGCACGTCTCCACGATGAACGCGGCGCCCATCTGGTGATGAATGCACAACGCCACCCAGCACGGCGCGCTCGCCCCGCGGACGCTGGAGCTGGTCGGGCGAGTGCGTCTGAGGGTGGACTCACCGGGCCTTCTGTAAGGTGCCGACACCAAGGGAAGCGGGTCGAACCGGCGGAGCGGATGGGTGGCTCCGCCCACGCCCGGCGGCGTCACGAGGACGGCTCACGCGCTCCAGGGCCGCCCGGATCAGGAACGCGGCAGCGGCGGAGCCCGCGGCCCCGACGATCCGTCGGGCGATCGTCGGCTCCACCGCGACCTGCTCCGGGCGGTCGATCATGCGCCCGAGCGCCTCGCGCAGACGCCCGCCGCGGGCGGTCGGCGTGTTGCGGCGCCGGGCCCGCCAGACCCCGAGCGCGATCGAGCCCGCCGCGACGGCCCCCAGAGCGACAACGGTGACGGCGAAGCCCAGCGCGTGTCGCCGCACCTGGAGTCCGACGTCGGTGAGCTCGTGGCCGCGCCGGTTCAATTGCCCCAGGAGCGTGGTCAGCTCCCGCCGCCGGCGTCCGATCTCCGCCTCGATCGACCGCGGATCGCGCTGGGCCTGCTCCTCGATCCGGGTCACGCGATCTGCTCCTTCAGCCATTCCCAGTCCTCCTTCAGTGACTTCCTCGTGAGGGCCAGCGGCGAGCGCGGGCGTCGCGTCCACGCCAGGTACCCGACCGTCAGGCTCACGCCGAACACGACCGCGGCCACCGCCAGCGCGGCGAGCCAGCCCGGCATGAGCATGGCCAGGGCCAGCACCGCGGCCACCAGGAGCAGGTTGAGCCCCGCGAGGGCCCCCACCGTCGCCACGCCGAGCCCCGCGACGGTCCGGCGTCCCGCCCGCATGTCGCTCGCCAGCTCGGCGCGCGCCAGCTCCACCTCGGCCTGGGCGAGGTCGACGAGCTGGCTGCCGATCTCGCCGACCAGCGCCCGGGTGCTCACTCCGCTGCTCTTCCCATTCGTCCCGGGCAGAGGGGCTCGCTCTTCGTATCGCGGCATCGTCTCCTCCTTGTGAATCAGCCCGGAGAGCAGTTGCGGCTTGCCCTCGAGGGCGCGGCTCATCTGCAGAGCCTTGCGATAGACCACCTGCCAGTCGTCATACTCGACGGGAAGCGCCTCGATCGCTCGCGCGATTTCCTGGAGGCGCGCCGCGCCACTTTCGCGCGCCGCGTGCCACGATCGCGCGATCCGCCGCTCGATCTCCTGGGCGCGCGGGTCCGATGTTTGACAGACGTCGAGATCGCTCACGCCTTCCACGATCAACCCCTGAGCCGAAGCCAGCAGGTCCGGCCGGCCTCGGATGAGAAGACCGCTCGGATAGAGCGCGAGGACCAGTTCCCGACCCTCGAAGTACGCGAGGTTCGCCGGGATGCGGCCCTGAAAGGCGTGGCGGTCCGCGGCGCTCAGCAGGCGCAGCGGAGCGGTCAGCCACCAGGGGGGCGGCGCGCGCCGCACCGTCCGGCCGTGCTCTCCCAGGACGGCCGGGATCCGCTCCGCGACCCGCTCGTACGATACCGCGTCGGTGAGCAGCGGGACCTGCACGTCCTTCCGGCGCCTCGCGGCGGAGACCAGCCGCAGGACCGGTACGGTCACGAGAGAGATCAGCAGAGCGGCCGAGAGGCCGGCGGTGATCGGGAACCCGCGCAGGAGCCGGACCGGCCAGGACCGTCTGGGCCGGTCCGCCGGCTGCCGCGCCGCCATGGCCGCTCCCACCGCCAGCGGAACCCCGAGAGCCAGGCCGATCCAGAACCATCGGACAATCGAGGAGGGAACCCACGACGGAATGGCTACGAACGCCACCACGAACGCGGCCACCTTGGGCATGGCCACCCCGAGCAGGAGCAGGGGCCAGGCACCCGCGGCGGCAAGCAGCGCCGAGAGGAACAGTTTCTCGGTGCCGCTCGCGTATCCGAAGATCGCGACGACCGCCCAATCAAAGAGCGCGCTCAGGATCTTCCCGAACGAGCGACTGATGAAGGCCACGAGGGCCTGGATGAGCGCCATCCTCTTTGTAGCCTCCGGCGGTTTCACCTAGCAAGCCATGTGCCGCCGGAGATCGACGTTCCGGTGTGGAGCTGGAGCGGGCAGGACGCGGCTCGACATCAGAATCCGGTAAGGACAACCCGGCAATACCTTCCGCCGGAGCCTCGGCGGCGGACCGGATCATTGACACCCGCGGCCGCCCGCCCTATGGTGCGGGCTCAGGAGGCCACGCCCAATGCTCGAACGCCAGGTCGGTGAGGTCATCATCAATCGCATCATCGAATCGGAGCGCCCGGACTTCGACGCGGCCGGGTTCTTCCCGACGATCACGCCCGAGCAGTGGGCGCCCTACCGGCAGCGGCTCGCGGGCTGGGCCATGGACACCGGCGTCAACGGCCTGGTCTTCCCGATGCAGTCGTTCCTGCTTCGCACGCGCCACCACACCATCGTGGTGGACACCTGCGTGGGCGACCACAAGGAGCGGGCGCGGGCCAACTGGAACATGACGTCGAGCGGGGAGTACCTCAAGCGCTTCGCGGAGACCGGGGTTCGGCCCGAGCAGGTGGACTTCGTGATGACCACCCACTTCCACACCGACCACGTCGGCTGGAACACGCGCTGGGAGAACGGGCGCTGGGTGCCCACCTTCCCCAACGCGAAGTACGTCATGTCCGAGAAGGAGTGGACGTACTGGTCGGCGATGCACAAGGAGACCCCGCAGAACCAGATCGCGGACAGCGTGATCCCCATCGTGGAGGCGGGACGCGCCCAGATGGTGCGCAACGACTTCGCGATCGACGACGAGGTGCGCTTCGAGTCCACCGCGGGGCACACCCCCGACCACATGAGCGTGCACGTCCAGTCCAACGGCCAGCACGCGGTGATCACCGGCGACCTGATCCACTCCCCGGTCCAGCTCCAGGAGACCGCGTGGGTGCCGCGCCCCGACTTCGACCCCAAGCAGGCCGCGGCCACCCGCCGGGCGTTCCTCGAGCGGTACTGCGAGCAGGACGTGCTGGTGTGCGCCTCGCACTTCCCCTCGCCGTCCTTCGGCCGCGTGGTCCGCGAGGGCGACGGGTTCTGGTTCGAGTACCTGAAGGCCTGACCGCCGGTGCCCGCCCGGAAGAAGAACCACGACTGGCTCGCCCTCACCGTCGAGGAGCCGCTCGAGCCCGACCTGCCGATCTGCGACCCGCACCATCACCTGTGGGACGGCGAGACCGCCCGGGTGGTGCCGCGCTATCTCCTCGACGAGATCCTGGAGGACACGCGGAGCGGGCACAACATCGTGTCCACCGTCTTCATCGAGTGCGGGGCGATGTTCAAGCCCGACGGCCCGGACGCCCTGCGCGCGGTCGGGGAGACCGAGTTCGTGAACGGCATCGCGGCGATGAGCGCCTCCGGCCTCTACGGCCGGACGCGCATCGCGGCCGGGATCGTGGGCACCGCGCCGCTCCGCCTGGGCGCCGCCGCGGCCCCGGTGCTCGACGCGCAGATCGCGGCGGGCGGCGGCCGCTTCCGCGGCATCCGCCTGGGCGCGGCCTGGGACCCCGACGAGGCGATCCCCAATCACCGCACCCGGCCGCCCCAGGGCATGCTCCTGCGGGACGACTTCCGGGCCGGCTTCGCCCTGCTCGCGCCCCGGGGGCTCACGTTCGAGGCCTGGTGCTACCACCGCCAGATCCCCGACGTCACCGCGCTCGCGCGCGCCTTCCCCGACACCACGATCATCCTCGACCACTTCGGCGGCCCGCCGGGCGTCGGCTCCTACGCGGGCCGCGCCCGGGAGGTCTACGCGGAGTGGCGCGGCGTCATCGCCGACCTCGCGACCTGTCCCAACGTGGTGGCCAAGCTGGGCGGCATCAACATGGAGGTCAACGGCTTCGCCTGGCAGGAGCGGCCGCGCCCGCCGTCCAGCCAGGAGCTGGCGGACGCGACCCGGCCCTACTACGAGTACACGATCGAGAAGTTCGGGGTGGACCGCTGCATGTTCGAGTCGAACTTCCCGGTGGACGCGGTGAGCTGCAGCTACTCCATCCTGTGGAACTCGTTCAAGCGTCTGGCCGCGAAGTACTCGGCCGCGGAGAAGGCCAAGCTGTTCCACGACACCGCCGCCCGCGTCTACCGCCTGACGTCCTGACCGTCACGAACAGTTCTCCTTCGGGCCGCCGATGCCCTCCCCCATCCGGGGCTCGCCCCGGAGCGCCCGCAGCAGGCGCTGGAAGCTCTCCGAGGTGTCGAGCAGCGTGCGCGCGGCCTCGCCGAGCCGCTTCAGCTGCTCCGGCTTCAGGCTGAACGTCGTCGGGTAGGACAGGAGCTCTTCACGCATCGGCGACGGCAGGCCCTCGAAGTCGATGTGGACGAAGCAGGTCCTGATCTCCTGCGCCAGCTCGGGCATCGGGGAAGCCCCGCACCGGGCGAATGCCTCGTTGCACTTCCGGATATCGGTCTGGGCCTGCTCGCGCTCGGACTGGCGGCGGAGCGCCTGCTCGATCGTATCGAAGCTCACCGTCTCCATGCTGACCGTCGCCGTCTTCAGGAAGACGTCCACGAGCCCGGGCGACCGCTCCCGGCGACTCAGCTGCTCGGGCGGATCGGTGCGGCCGTTGATCGCGATCACCACGAACCGCTTGACGTGGCCCGCGCTGATCCGGGGCCGCACGAATCCGCTCGTCCGGTCGTAGGCGCGGAGGATCGACCGCAGTCCGATATTGTCGGCGAGCCCGCCGTCCAGCAGGTGCACCCACTTCTCCGCCGCCGCGTCGTCGGGCCCTTTCGGCCTCGGATTCATCAGGTCGAGGTGCTGGCGCGCCCAGTAGTAGCGGCCGGGGTTCAGCTCGCGCTCCTCGAGCCCATCCGTCACGTCGTCGGGCACCGTATAGCCCGCGGGCGGCGGAAAGCTCTGCAGGCTCACCGGGCTCAGCAGGAACGGGAACGCGGACGAGGCCGCGACCGCGCGCGCGACCGGAAACGTGCCGAGGTCGGAGCCGATGAAGTCGAACTCGGCCTGGGTGAACTCGAAGGGGGCGCCGTTCGCCATGCTGGTCGCGTGCAGGATGACGAAGGGGCGCGGAGGGAGACTCGCGAACGTGCGGCCTTCGAATACCGTCTCGTCGTACAGCTCGGCGGCCAGGTCGATCCGGCTGAAGTAGGGCGAGGCCAGGCGCACGAGGTTGACCGGGTTCGCCACGCGCAGGGCCAGCTCGACGTGGATATTGCGCTTGAGGAAGCGGTCGTAGAAGGTGTCGAGGCCGGCCTTGCCGAACAGGCCGTAGTAGGCGGCGGTGAACGCCCCGCCCGAGATGCCCGCGATGCAATCCACCTCGTCGAGCAGGCTGCGCGGCGCGCCGCCCCGGCCGATGTCGATCTCCCGCAAGCGGAGGAGCGCGCCGTGCGCGAACGCGGCGGCCCGCGTCCCTCCGCCCGAGAACGACAGGCAGACGAAGAGCTCGTCGGCCGGGTCGGGGCGCTCGGTGACCATCTGCGGAAAGCGGTACCCGCCCTTCCCCGACGGCGCGGTCAGCTGGGTGTTCGGCGGGTAGTGGGCGCAGCCGGAGGCCGCGACCACGCACAGCAGGAGTGCGGCGAGCCCGGCCCGCCGGCTCATAGGGGGCTCCCCGGAGAGAGCGGAATCGCGGCGGGCGGCAGGCGGTGAAACGTGATGCAGACGGGATCCATCGCCGCGGTGTTCGCCAGGCGCACCCTCTGGTCGAGGGGCGAGAAGTCGTTCGGCGGACCGAGGGCCACCCGGTGGATGCCGGCCTCCAGCTCCAGGATGACGTTCGTCCGGCCCACCGGCACGCTACCCACCCGCACCTCGCGGCTGTCATCGAAGAGCACGAGCAGGAACTCCATCGCGTCCTCCCGGCCGAGCGTCGCTCGATCTCGTCCTTCGGCGACGCTAGTTGGACCCCCCGGTGGGTGTCAACATCTTTCCTGTGCTTACTCGGCCGTCTTGGCGCCGATGATCTCGGCGACCACCACCCGGTCGGCGTCCGGCGAGGAATCCCTCGGGTGCGATTCTCCATCTCAACCAAGACTGGTAGTCTGGAGAGCGCATGAACCCCGCCGACAGCCTGCAGTTTCTCGAGCACTACGGCGTCGTGATCCTTCCCGCCCTGGTGGTCGCCGAGCAGATCGGGGTGCCGCTGCCCGCGGTGCCCGCCCTCCTGGGGGTCGGCGCCCTCGCCGCGCACGGCCGTATCAACGTGGGGCTGGTGCTCGCCGCGATCACGGTCGTGGCGCTGACCGTCGATCTCACCTGGTACGAGCTGGGGCGGCGGCGTGGGGCCGTCGTCCTCGCGACGCTTTGCCGCCTCTCTCTCGAGCCGGACTCCTGCCTGCGCCGGGCCCAGCGCGTCTTCGTGCGTCATGGCGCGCGGGGCATGCTCGTCGCGAAGTTCGTCCCCGGCTTGAGCACGGTGATGCCGCCGCTCGCCGGGGTGTTCGCGGTGGGGCGCGTGCGCTTCGCGCTCTACGACCTCGCGGGCGTGCTGCTCTGGGCGGGCACGTGGCTGACGCTGGGATACGTCTTCAGCGACGCGATCACCCTGATCACCGCCCGGGCCGCCCTCCTCGGGCAGACGCTCGGCCTGGTAGCGGTGGTGACCCTCGCCATCTACGTCCTGCTCAAGTACGCGCGCCGGCGCCTGTTCCTGCGGCGGCTCCGCATCGCGCGCATCTCCCCCGCGTCACTCAAGCAGCGGCTCGACGCCGGAGACGACGTCGCGATCATCGACCTCCGGACTCCGCTCGACGTCGCGGCCACGCCGTACGCGATTCCCGGGAGCCGCTGGCTGGCCGTCGACGCCATCGACGCGGGCGAGGCGGGCCGGCTCCGGGGCCGCGAGCTGGTCCTCTACTGCGCCTGACCCAACGAAGCCACGAGCGCCCGGGTGGCGCTCCTGCTCGCGCGCCAGGGGCTCACGCGCGTCCATCCGCTCGATGGCGGCCTGGCCGCGTGGATGGAGCTGGGCTTCTCGGTGCAGTCGGTGCAACCGCCGGTCGTCGCGGTGGACGAGCGCGCGGACCGCACGCCGTCCCGGGCCGCCTAGCCGCGGTCCTCGCTAGCGCACCCGCAGGCCGATGCGGCTCCACCGCGGGTGACCATCCGCATCGGAGGACCAGTAGATCCAGACCGGCCGGCCGATGATCTGCGTCTGCGCGACCGGCCCCCAGTGCCGGCTGTCCTCGCCGGCATTCCGGTTGTCGGCCATCACGAAGACGGCCCCGGGGGGGATCTGGACCGGTCCCACCTCCCGGTCCGCGCGCACCTCGTCGGAGAAGTCCGCGTAGGGCTCGGCGAGCGGCGGGCACCCGTCCGCCGGCTCGCAGTTGATGTACACCCCCTGCCCCTGGACGACGATCTCTTCCCCGCCCAGGCCGACGATTCGCTTGACCAGGGTCTCGCTCGCGTCGCTCGGGTCGGTGAAGATGACGAGATCGCCGCGCGACCACCAGTGCGCACCCTTGTCCATCAGCACGTAGTCCCCCACCAGGAGCGTCGGGGCCATGGAGGTCGACGGGATCCAGGCGCCCTCGAAGCGGTGACGCACCGCGAGCGGCAGCGCGAGGGCGAGCGTGATCGTCCCGAGCATGACGGCGATCCAGAACAGACGGCCGGAGCGAGAAGATGGGACCACGCGGGTGGTCATGCGATCACTATAGTTGATGGACGGCGTCGGCTATATCATGTCCCGCGAAGGGAGCCCCGACCCGTGAATACCTCCGCACTCGACGCGTCGCGAGACCGCCTGCTGAAGACCGCCGCGAATGACGGGATCGTCCTCGCCCACGCCACCGCGACCAGGGCGGTGGCCGCCTGGACGCTGGCCCCGGCGCCCCCGGACCCGGCCCGTCATCTGGAGACGGCCCACGCGCAGGCCCGCCGCCATCTCGCCCGGCTCACCCAGCACGATCCCGCCCGTGAAGTGCTCGCGGTCATGACCGACGAGCTGTTCTTCCGATTGACCGACGCGCGACCGGCCCCCCTCACCGCGCCGGCGGGCGTGACCCGTTTCGTCTACACGCCGCGCAAGACCCTGCGCCGCGTGCTCGATCACGCGCTGGACCATCTGAACCAGATCGACCAGTGGCTCGCCTGGCAGCATGACGGCGTCGTCCCGACGCCGACCGATGGATGGGTGCCGTCCACGGTGACCCTGCCCGATGACCGGCTGCCCCTGACGCCCGCCGATCTCGACGCGTGGCTCTGGCGCATCGACCAGGCCACCCGGCTCGTCGTGCGGCGGGCGGGGCAGCTCAGCCTAGCCGAGCTGGACTGGCTTCCCCCCGATGGAGGCTGGCCCCTGCGTCGCGTGCTCCACCACCTCGCGCGGTCGGAGCGTCTCTACGCGGCCGCGCTCGACGAAGCGCTGCCCGACGAGGATCCGGCGCGCCGGTACGAGGCGGCCAGCCGGCGCCTCGACGACGGCGTGCGCGCGGCGAGCGATCGCGGCCGGGACGAGTCGATCGTCTATGCGGGCCTCTACGGAGTACTACAGTCGCCCGAGGAGGTCGTGGACCTCGTGCTCACCATCGAGCGTGAGCTGCTGGCCTAGCGGCATGGCCATGACGACGGGACTTGTCGGTCTGATTCTGCTAGCATCTGGCGCCATGGCCGACATCACTCCCGCCGTCCGCGCCGATCTCGCTGCGACCGGCAAGCTCCGGGCCGCCATCAACTACGGCAACTTCATCCTCGCCACGAAGGACAAGACCACCGGCGAGTCGAAGGGCGCGGCGGTCGACCTGACGCACGAGATCGCGAAGCGGCTCGGCGTCCCGGTCGAGATCGTCGCGTACGACAGCGTGGCGGTCATGGGCGACGCGGCGCCGAGCGGCGTGTGGGACATCGCGTTCCTCGGCTCCGACCCGGCGCGCGAGAAGATCATGAGCTTCACCGCCGCGTATCTCGAGATCGAGGCGACCTACCTGGTGCCCGGCGCCTCCCCGCTGCGCACCGCCGCGGACGTCGATCGCGAGGGCGTGCGCGTGGCCGCGCCGGCCCGCGCCAACTACGAGCTCTATCTGAGCCGCAACCTCAAGCGAGCGCAGCTCGTGTCGGCGCCGGGCGCCGACGCGGCCTTCGAGCTGCTCGCGACCGGCAAGGTCGAAGCCCTGGCCGGGTTGACCCAGGCCCTGCTCGGCCTGGCCCCGAAGCTGCCGGGGGCGCGCCTGGTCGAGGGACGGTTCATGGGCGTGCAGCAGTCCATCGCGGTGCCGAAGGGCAAGGACGCCGGCCTGCTCTACCTGCGCGCCGTCGTCGAAGAGGCCAAGCAGTCCGGGCTCGTGGCCCGCGCCATCGAGCGGACCGGGGCCAAGGGCGTCTCGGTGGCGCCCCCGGCGAAGTAGCGACCCCGCCGGTCCTCGCTTCTCGCCGGTCCGCGGGCGATCGGCGCCTGACCGTTCAGACCGATCCACAAGGAGAGACGGCATGGAGATCCCCCGCACGATGAAGGCGACGGTGCTCGTCGCGCCACACCGGTTCGAGCTGCTGGAGCGGCCGGTGCCGGTGCCGGGCGACGAGGACGTTCTCGTCCGGGTACGCGCCTGCGGTGTCTGAGGGACGGACCTGAAAATCATCCACACCGGCATGCCGAAGATGCCGCCCTACGGCGAGTTCATCTTCGGCCACGAGTACGCGGGCGACGTGGTCGCCATCGGCCGGACGGTGGACGAGTTTCGGGTCGGCGACCGGGTGGTCGTCGAGGCGCACATGGGCTGCCGCCGCTGCGAGAACTGCATCCGTGGGCACTACACCGCGTGTCTGAACTATGGCAACGCGCGGCGCGGGCATCGCGCCAATGGGTTCACCACGAACGGGGGGCTCGCCGAGTATGCGGTGAACCACGTCAACACGCTGTACCGCATTCCCGACGGGGTGGACTACGACGAGGCGACCGTGGTGATGACCTCGGGCAGCCCGCTCTTCGGGCTGGAGAACGCGGGCGGCTACTTCGCGGGCGAGACGGTGGCCGTGCTCGGCCCCGGCCCGATCGGCCTCATGGCCATCCAGCTCGTCAAGGCGCTCGGAGCCACCCGCGTGATCCTCACCGGCACCCGCGCTTCCCGCCTGGCCATGGGCCGGCAGCTCGGCGCCGACGTCGTCGTCGACAGCCGTGAGACGGATCCGGTGGCCGCGGTCATGGAGGCGACCGCCGAGAAGGGCGCCGACCTCGTGATCGACTGCGCGGGCGGCGACGACACGTTCGACCAGTCCATCAAGATGGCCAAGTCCGGCGGCAAGGTGCTGCTGGTGGCCTTCTATCACGGCCCGGTGACCGCCGACGTGAGCCACGCGGTCCGCCGCAACATCACGATCTACACCGAGCGCGGCGAGGGCGGCACCAGCGTGGGCCGCGCGCTCGCGCTGCTCGCGGCCGGGCGGCTCACCGCCAAGCCGCTCATCACGCACCACTTCCCGCTCAGCCGCGTCCACGAGGCGATGGACGTCCTCGAGCGGCGCATCGGCGACCCGCTGAAGGTGGTCCTGGAGCCGTGAGGCGACCCGCGCCCGCCCGCGTGATCGCGCTCGCGCTCGCGGCGGTCTGCCTGGCCGCGGGGCCGGCGACCGCGTTCCCCGACAAGCCCGTGGAGATGACGGTGCTGTTCGGGGCCGGCAGCGCCGCCGATCTCCTCGCCCGCAAGCTGGCCGAGCTGGCCGGCAAGGGCCTGGGGCAGCCGGTCGCCGTCGTCAACCGCACCGGGGCGGGCGGGGCCCTCGGCTACACCCACGTCAAGGGCCAGAGCGCGGACGGCTACGCGCTCGTCTGGAACTCCAACAGCATCAGCACCGCCTACCATGCGGGCAACATGAAGTTCGACCACACCGCGTTCGCGGGCGTGGCCGCGCTGACCAGCGAGCCGGTCTCGCTCGCGGTCAAGGCCGACGCGCCGTGGCCGGGCATCCGGGAGCTTCTCGCTCACGCGAAGGCGCACCCGGGCCAGGTGCGCGTGGGCAACTCCGGCCGGGGCAGCTTCACGCACCTGGTCGCCGTCGCGCTGGAGAACCGCGCGGGCGTCAAGCTCACCCACGTGCCGTTCGGCCGCGAGCTGGCCGTGACCACGGTGCTCGGCGACAAGATCGAGGCGAGTGTTCAGCTGCCGGCCGAGATCATGACCCAGGTGACCGGGCGCCAGGTGCGGGTGCTGGCGGTCACCGGCGAAAAACGGCTGGCCAGCCTGCCCGACGTGCCCACGCTGAAGGAGAGCGGGGTGGACCTCACCATGGCGCTCTGGCGCGGGATCGCGGTGCCGAAAGGCACCCCGGAGGCGGTGATCGCGCGGCTCGAGCACGCGTTCACGCTGGCCGCGCAGACCCCCGACTTCCGCGAGTTCTCGGCCCGCATGGGGGCGGTGGTCGAGGTCCGCGGCGCCCGGGACTTCGACGCGTTCATCGCGCGCGACGACCGGGAGATCGCGGCCCTGATGGAGCAGATCGGGCTCAAGAAGCAGTAGCGTGAGCCCGCGCCCCGCCGCGCGCCGCGATCACTGGAGCGCCCTCGGCCTGGCCGTCCTCGCGCTCGGCTACCTCCTCGCCGGCCGCCGCTACCCGCTCGACACCCTGGCCACTCCCGGGCCCGGCATCTTTCCCCTCGCGGCCGGCCTCGCGCTGCTGGCCCTGGCGATCTGGCAGCTCGTCGCGGCCGGCCGCTCGGCGCCGGACCCGGCCGGCGGCGCCCCGGTGCCGCGGGCGCCGCTCATCATGTCCGCCGTGCTCGTGCTCTACGCGGCCGCCCTGCCCGTGCTCGGCTTCCTGCTCACGTCGTTCGCGCTCGTGATCGTCGCCGCCCGGTTGATGGGACTCGACGACTGGTGGCGCGCGGCCGCGCTCGCGCTCGGCGTCACCGCGGCCAGCCGCCTGCTCTTCGGCACCTGGCTGGGGGTGCCGCTGCCGTGAGCGACCTGTTCGTCGCCCTGACGCCGGCCAACCTCCTCGCCTGCTTCACGGGCGTCGTCCTCGGCACGATCGTGGGGGTGCTGCCGGGACTGGGACCGGCCGGGGCGATGGCGCTCGTCCTTCCGCTGACGATCAAGCTGGGGCCGACGGCCGGACTCATCATGCTGGCCGGGATCTACTACGGCTCGATGTACGGAGGCTCGACGACGTCGATCCTGGTCAACGTTCCCGGGGAGGCGGCCAGCGTCGTCACGACCATCGACGGCTATCGGCTCGCGCGGAAGGGGCGCGCCGGCGCCGCGCTGGCCATCGCGGCGATCGCGTCGTTCGTGGCCGGCACCTTCAGCGTGGTCGCGCTCCAGCTCGCGGCGCCGTTCGTCGCCCGCCTCGCGCTGGCGTTCGGACCCGCCGAGTACTTCGCGTTCGCGCTGCTGGGCGTCACCCTGCTCGCCAACCTCACCGGGGGGGCGCGCGTAAAGTCGCTGGCCATGGTCGTGGCCGGCATCATGCTGTCGACGGTGGGGATGGATCCCCTCGGCGGCACCGTGCGGTTCACCTTCGACGTGGCGGGGGCCCAGGCCGGGCTCAGCTTCATCGCGGTCACGGCCGGGCTGTTCGGCGTGGCCGAGGTGCTGGCCACGATCGCGGCGCCGGCCGCCTTCGCGCCGGTGGCGCGCGTGCCCTTCCGCGCCTTGTATCCGAGCCGCGAGGAGCTGCGGCGCTCGGTGCCGCCGATGCTGCGCGGCACCGTGCTGGGCTTCCTGGTCGGCCTCGTCCCCGGGCCGGCCGCGACGATCGCGTCCTTCGTGTCGTACGGCGTGGAGAAGCGCGTGTCGCGCTATCGCCACGAGATCGGGACCGGCGCCATCGAGGGGGTGGCCGGGCCCGAGGCGGCCAACAACGCGGCGGCCGGCGGGGGCATGATCCCGCTGCTCGCGCTCGGCCTGCCGTTCACGCCGTCCACCGCGGTGCTGCTCAGCGGCATGCTCCTCATGAGCGTCACCCCGGGGCCGTTCCTGCTCCGTGATCACCCGCAGGTGTTCTGGGGCGTCATCGGCAGCTTCTACATCGGCAACGTGATGCTGCTCCTCCTCAACCTGCCGCTGGTCGGCATCTTTGCCCGGGTCGCCACCATCCCGCCGCGCTACCTGATGCCGGGCGTGCTCGTCCTGTGCGCGGTCGCGGCCTACTCCGACAACAACAACCCGTTCGACGTGTGGGTGATGGTGGGCGCCGGCGTTCTCGGCTACGCCATGCGCGGGCTCGGCTACGATCCGGCGCCCCTGGTGCTCGGCCTCGTGCTGGGCCCGGTCCTGGAGCGCTCGCTGCTGCAGGCGCTCACGATCGGGCGCGGCGATCCGCGCGAGCTGTGGTCGTCGGCGCCCGCCGCGATCATGCTGGTCGCCACCGCCGTGGTGCTCCTCGCGCCGGCCGCTCGGGCGGGCCTGCGACGGTGGCCCCGCGGGCGCGTGTCGTGAGGAAGGGCAGTATTCCCGATCACGTCGGGCAGAACGCGGGGTCTTGACCGGCGCCGGCGACCAACTACGCGAATTTCGTGCGAACACCGAACGGGTGATCGCTTGGCACTGGTTGCGCATCGCGAGGCAGACCCGCTCGTAAGGGAGGTGATGCTCGAAGGCTCCCGGCTCCCACTGCGCCTATGCGCGCTCCCTGTCGCTCTCCTCGCGCCGCACAGGAGGATCGAGTCATGATGCACGCCCTCAGACCCATCCGTCGCCTGGTCCCGACCACCACCCTGGTCGCCTGTCTATGGGCTCTCACCCTGGCCCCGCCCGCCCTCGCCAACGAGGTCGTCCAGTGGAACGAGACGACGATGAAGGCCATCGTGGCGACCGGGCAGAACAACGTCGTGTCGACCCGCACCCTCGCCATGGTGCAGGTGGCGGTGCACGACGCGCTGAACGCCATCGATCGCCGCTACGACGCCTACTACTTCGAGGGGCCCGGAGACCCCGCCGCGTCGCCCGATGCCGCGGTCGCGGCCGCCGCCCACACGGTGCTCGTCGGGGTGATCGGAGGCTACGGCACACCCGCCCAGAAGGGCGCGACGTTTGCCCTGGTCGACCAGGCCTACGCGGCCTCGATGGCCCGCGTCACCGACGGCCCCGCCCGGAACAAAGGGGTGGCGGTCGGGCGCGCGGCCGGGGCGGCGATCCTTGCGCTTCGCAAGGACGACGGGGCCTTCCGCGACGCGCCCTACACGCCGGGCATGGGGCCCGGGAAGTGGCAGCCGCACCCGAACCCGGTCCCCGCCAACCCGCCCATCGCCAACCCGGACCTCGCCCGCGGCTACGCGCCCTCGGCGGTCCCGGGCTGGGGGAACGTCACACCGTTCACGCTCCTTTCTTCCTCGCAATTCTGGCTTCCGGGGCCCCCGGCATTGACGAGCCCGACCTATGCGCGCGACTACAACGAGGTGAAGAACATCGGCGGCAAGGTCAGCACGACCCGTACGGACGACCAGACCCAGATCGCGCGCTTCTGGTTCGAGGGGCCGGGCAACTGGAACACGATCGCGCGCACGGTGGCCACCACGCGCCGCCTCGATGCTCGGGACAGCGCCCGGGTGCTGGCCCTCATGAACATCGCGATGGCGGACGCCTACATCGCGGGCTTCAAGATCCGCTACGTGTACGATTCGTGGCGACCAGTGACCGCCATCCGGGAGGGCGACAACGACGGCAACGACGCCACCGTCGGCGACCCGACCTGGGACAGCCATCAGAATACGCCGTCGGTCTCGGACTATCCGTCCACCCAGAGCACCTTCAGCGCGGCCGCCGCGGTGGCCCTCGCCAGCGCCCTCGGCGGCGACCAGGCCAGCTTCACGGTCACGAGCGGGAAGCCATTCGACGGAATCACCCGATCGTTCACGAGCTTCGCCCAGGCGGCGCGGGAGAGCGCCGACTCCCGAGTCTATGCGGGCATCCACTTCCGGAGCGCCTGTGAGGACGGGCTCGTCCTGGGCCGCAAGATCGGACAGCGGACCGCCACGCTCTATCTCCAGCCTGTGAAGAAGTGAAGCCGGGGCGAGAGGCCGCCGGCCGCCTTGCCGGAAACGCGAGGCGTCCGGCGGCCCCCCACTCCCTGGTTCAGCACTTCGGGAGGGAAGCGTCATGTCCTACCACGCCACGACGCGCAAGGGCAGGTCCCTCGACCGGCCATCGCCCGGCCCAACCAGCGAACCGGCGGCGACGCCGAACCCCACGGCACTCCACTGGATCCTGCGCGTGGCCGTGGCGGCCTGCTTCATCGGCCACGGGGCCTTCGGCATCATCACCAAGGCCGCGTGGCTGCCGTACTTCGCGATCCTCGGCATCCCGGAAGCGTGGGCGTGGAGGCTCATGCCCATCGTCGGAACCGTCGACATCACGGTGGGCGTTCTCACGCTGTTCCACCCGGTTCGCGCCATTGTCCTCTACATGGCGTTCTGGGGATTTCAGACGGCCTGCCTGCGCCCCCTCGCTGGACAAGGGGTGTGGGAGCTCCTCGAGCGCGCCGGCAATTACGGCGTCCCTCTGGCCTTCCTGGTCCTGCTCGGTGGGGGTCGGTCACCGGCCGACTGGTTCTCGACGCGGCCGACGCCCGCGCTCACCCACGAGCGGGCCGTGGCGATCGGGTGGATTCTCCGGGTGACGACCGCGCTGTTGCTGATCGGGCACGCCGGCTTCGATCTCGCCATGCACAAGGACTGGGCCGGCTATGCCACGGCGATCGGGATCAGCCCGACCACGCTCTCGGGTCACCCGCTCCGACCGTGGGCGGGATGGTTCGAGTGCGCTCTGGGGCTCCTCGTCCTCGCCTGGCCGGGGCGCGGCCTTCTGGTCTTCGTCTTCGCCTGGAAGCTCGGGACCGAGGCCCTCCGGCCGCTGGCCGGGGAGCCGATCTGGGAGTTCATCGAGCGGGGTGGCAGCTACGGAGCGCCGCTGGCCCTCGCGTGGCTTCAGAACTTCCAGGTGAAGCGGCCCGGGGGAATGGAGTAACATGCCGCCGAGCGATCGACCACCCGACCCTCATTGCTCTGGAGGCCCCCGACATGAGCCACAACGGCCACCTGGATGCCCGGACCCTTCACGCCCGCCTCAACCACCCGGTCATCGACGCGGACGGGCACTGGCTGGAGTACGGCCCGGTGATGCGCGAGGAGTTCCGCCGCATCGGCGGCGAGGCGGCCGTCGAGGGCCTGGCCCTGGCGAGCCAGCGCGTGCCCAACGCGCTCAAGATGTCGGTGGCCGAGCGGGCCCGGCGCCGGGTCGGGCAGGAAGCGTTCTGGTCCTCGCCGTGCGAGAACGTGCTCGATCGCGCGACCGCCATGATGCCGCGCCTCATGTACCAGCGCCTGGACGACCTCGGCATCGATTTCTCCGTGGTGTATCCCACCGCGGGGCTGAGCTATCACCGCATGCAGGACACGCGGATGCGCCGGGCCATCTGCCGGGCCTACAACGTCTTCGCGGCCGACCAGTTCCGCGGCCTCGAGGACCGCGTCATCCCGGCCGCGATCATCCCGATGTACACCCCCGAGGAGGCGATCGAGGAGATCGAGTTCGCGGCCACCCAGCTCGGCTACAAGGTGATCATGGTCGGCGGCATGATGCGGCGGCCGGTGCCCGCGCTGGCCGAGGAGCGGCCCGACGCGGCGAGCCTGGTCGAGTGGTACGACGTGGTCGGCCTCGACAGCCCGTACGACTACGACCCGGTCTGGCGCAAGTGCCGGGAGCTCAAGCTGGCCCCGACCTTCCACAACGGCGCCCGCTCCATCCTGCTGCGCAACTCGCCGTCGAACTTCTGCTACAACCACATCGGCCACTTCGCCTCCGCGGGCCACGCGGTGGCCAAGGCCCTCTTCTTCGGCGGCGTCACCCGCCGGTTCCCGGACCTCAACTTCGCGTTCCTCGAGGGCGGGGTGGGCTGGGCGTGCATGCTCTACGCGGACCTGATCGGCCACTGGGAGAAGCGCAACGGGCAGGCCATCCAGTCCACGCACCCGAGCAAGCTCGACCACGCGAAGCTGCTGGAGCTGGCGCAGAAGTACGGCCGGCCGGAGGTCGTCGAGGCGGTGCGCCGCGGCGAGGGGCTGGAGGGTGACTCGAACTCCGCGCTGACCGGCGGGGTGGAGGACGTGGACGACTACTTCCGCTGCCAGATCGAGCGGAAGCAGGACATCCGGGATCTCTTCGTGCCGCGCTTCTACTTCGGCTGCGAGGCCGACGACCCCGCCAACGCCTGGGCGTTCAACACCAAGGCGAATCCCATGCGCGCCCGCCTCAACGCGATCTTCAGCTCCGACATCGGGCACTTCGACGTGCCGGACATGACCGAGGTCGTTCCCGAGGCCTACGAGCTGGTCGAGCACGGGCTGCTCGACGACAACGACTTCCGCGACTTCATGTTCGGGAACGCGGTGCGCTTCTGGGGCGAGGTCAATCCCGACTTCTTCAAGGGCACCACGGTCGAGAAGGCCGCGGCCCAGGTGCTCGCCGCCCCGGCCGCGCGCTAGCGCGCGGCCGCGGTCGGCGCGTGGACGAACGGGATCCTGGCGAACCTTGCCCGGTCCACCGCGATGACGAGGGTGACCCCGTCGGGATTGCGCCACGGGAAGTCCTTCCCGGTGTACTTGCGGGCGGTGGCGTCCTTCAGCACGAATGTGGGGTCCGGTCGCCGCTCGACCACCCGGCCGCGGATCTGCGCCTCGACGTAGGGATCGCCGAAGTCCACGACCGAGAGGGCGACCCGCGGATCCCGGCGGGTGTTCTTCGCCTTGAGGGAGCCCTCGCCGGTCCCCACGAGGATGAGGTCCCCCTCGCGCGTCACCCAGACCGGCGCCGACTGGGGCGAGCCATCGGGCATGATGGTCGCGAGATGGGCGAAGTTGGGGCCGTCGATCAGCTTCCTGACGTCCTCGGTGAGCGCGATGGCCATGTGCTCCTCCTTGCCGCGATCGGGCGTTGCCGCCCATTCTGCCCCCGGAGCGCCGGGGATGCCACCCGGTGAAGCGGGCGAGGCCGATGAAGCGGCTGGCCGACCGCCTCGGGCCCCGCCCGCGTATCCTCTTCGTGGGGATCAACCCGTCGCTGCGCTCGGCGGAGATCGGCCATCACTTCGCCAGTCCGGGCAATCCGTTCTGGCGACTGCTCTACGCGGCCCGGTTGATCCCGAGCGCCTTCACCTACCAGGACGACGTGCGCCTGCCGTCGTACGGGCTGGCGCTGACCAACATCGTCCCCCGCCCGACCCGGGCGGCCGCCGAGCTCACCCGCGCCGAGTACGCGGCCGGGCGCGCGCGGCTCGCGCGATTGATCGAGCGGGTGAAGCCGCGGACCGTCGCCTTCGTCGGCGTCACCGTCTACCGCGCCTTCTTCGGCCCGGCCGCGAGCCCCGGCCCCGGGGCCAAGCGGCAACGGATCGGCGCGGCCCGCGTGTTCGTGCTCCCGAACCCGAGCGGGCTGAACGCGGCCTACCCCGGCTTCCAGGACAAGCTGATCTGGTTCAAGCGGCTCGAGCGCTACACGAAATGATAGACTCGGGC
>CAMLFJ010000004.1 GCA_946479205.1 uncultured bacterium
CCGATCTGAGGATGTTGTTCAGCACGAGCCCGGTGCCGGGCACCGCGAAGCCCGACCCGAACGGCCCGCCCAGGGTCTGGGTGACCGAGACCACGTTGCCCTCGGCGTCGGCGCAGGCGAAGTGCGTCGTCTGCTCGTTCTCGAAGCGCGCCGGATGCCCCTCGCTGATCTGGCCGGCGAGCCGCTCCGGATTGTGCCGCTCGCCCTCGCTCACCGCGGCCCGCGCCGGGTCGATGCGCGCGCGCTGCGAGGCCGCGTAGGCCTTCGACACCAGGCCCTTGATCGGCGCGTTCCCGGAATAGGCGTAGGCGAGCCGGTCCGCCGAGCCGATCTTGATCGTCTCGATCAGGTGGTGCAGGTAGTCGGGCGAGTTATGGCCCCAGCCCGCCAGGTCGTAGCCCTCCAGGATGTTGAGCGTCTCCAGCATCTGGAACGCGGAGAAGGGCGGCGGCACCGAGCAGACCTCGCGCCCCCGGTAGGTGATGGCCAGCGGCTGCCGCCACTCGGGCTTGAACGCGGCCAGGTCCGCCTCCGAGAGCCACCCCCCCGCCTCGGTGACCGCCCGGGCGATCATCTTGGCGATCGGGCCGCGGTAGAAGACGTCCGCGCCGCCCTCCGCGACCTGGCGGAAGGTCGCGGCCAGCTCCTTGTACGTGACGATCTTGCCCGGCCGCGGCCCGCCGTTGCCGAGATAGAGCCGGCCGGCCTCCGCGGACCGGCCGAGGGTGGCGCGCGCCGCGTCGAAGAAGTTCACGCCGGCGAAGGTCAGCGGCACCCCGTTCTCGGCCAGCTCGATCGCGGGCGCCAGCACGCGCGCCCGCGGCATGGTGCCGAAGCGCTCGAGCGCGGCCATCCACCCGCCCAGGTTGCCCGGCGTCGCGCACGCCTTGGGGCCGCCCGCCAGCTCGTCCTCGGTGCAGCGCGCCGCGTCGGCCGCGAGCGGGGCGGGCCCGATGAAGTCCAGCACGTGGCGCTCCCGCGTGCGCGCCCGCGAGATGAACATGAGCCCGATCCCGCCCGCGCTCGACATGAACGGCTCGACGACGTTCAGGGAGGAGCCGACCGCGACCGCCGCGTCCACCGCGTTGCCGCCCTCGAGCAGGACGCGGATGCCGGCCATGGAGGCGAGCGGATGGGCCGAGGCGACGGCGCCGCGGGTTCCCATGACGGTGGGGCGATACGCGTGACGATGCGGGGGCATGTGGTCTCCTCCGGAGCTTGGGTTGTTGCCCGCATGGTAGGCTCAAGCCCTCATGGACGCAAGAAGCCCCGAGCTCGCGCGCGCCCAGTACATCTACGTAACGACGTACAGTCAGGCCGGCAAGCCCGGCACCGTGCCCACCTGGCTCTGGCCTCACGAGGACGCGATCTACTTCACGACCAAGCGCGACAGCGTCAAGGCGCGGCGCATCCGGAACAATGGGCGCGTGACCGTCCACGTGGGCACCAAGGACGGCCCTTCGTTCGAAGGACGCGCGGAATGGGTGGACGGGCGGCCGGACCTGGAGACGGCGCTGCTCGCCACGTACCGCCGCAAGTACTGGGTGCTGGTGCCGCTCTTCATGGGCCGCTACATCCGTCGGGGCCTCGCGGCCAAGACCAGTGTGCTCATCAGGGTCACGCCCGTGACTCGGTGACCCACCGATCCCGGCTCCGAAGGCGCGCCCCGGCGCCCCTTCCCGACCGGCGCCCGCCGAGCGAGGCCATGGGGTAGGATGGCGACGATGGCCGCTTTCGAGACGGCTCCGCCCGACCTCAAGCCGCTGCTGGGAGAGCGGATCAGCCGGCTCGGGCTCAAGCTCGAAGGCTCTCCCATGGAGCGGTACGTGGGCGACCTCTACCGGGAGCTCGAGGCCAAGGGGCTCAAGCGCTTCCGCCCGCCCACCTACTTCACCGACGAGTGGGGGTGCCCGTCCGAGGAGCCCATCATCGGCATCCCCTTCTACCTGGCCGACGCACAGCTGTCTCGACTCGAGAAGCAGTTCGACGACCTCGAGGACGTGCGCGAGATCCGCATGTACCTGCGCCACGAGGCGGGCCACGCCTTCAACTATGCGTACAAGCTCTTCGAGACGCCGGAGTGGCGCGAGCGGTTCGGGCCGTTCAACCGGCCCTACCGCGATCGGTATCGACCGGTCCCCTTCCATCGCGGCTTCGTGCGTCACATGGAGGGTTGGTACGCCCAGAAGCATCCGGACGAGGACTTCGCGGAGACGTTCGCGGTCTGGCTCACCCCGCGATCGCGATGGCGTCAACGCTACAAGGGTTGGCCCGCCATGGACAAGCTGCGCTACGTCGACCGCCTGGCTCGCAAGCTGGGCGACGTCGAGCCGGTGGTGCGGCTGGCCTCCACCGACATCACGGTCGAAGAGATGAACATGACGGTGGAGGAGTTCTTTCGCGCTCAGGAGCCCGAGAGCCCGCCGGTCGACGTCGCCCTCGAGCACGACCTCGCCGATCTCTTCGTCCGCCGCCGCAAGAGCCTGCGGCCGGCCGCCGACTTCGTCCGGGAGCACCGCGCCGGGCTCATCAACAAGATCGAATACTGGACCGGGGTGCGCCGCAGCGTCGTGCGCGCGCTCGTAGACCGCATGGTCGAGACCACCGACCGTCTCCGGCTCGCGGTGCCCGCCGACGGGGAGGCGGCCATGCTCGTCGAGCTGACCACGTATGCGACCACGCTCACCATGAACTTCCTCACCTTCGGCAGCTTCGTGCCCCGGGCCCGGCGGCCTCGCCGCCGCACCGGCCGGACCTCGGGCGGCCGATGAAGATCGTCGTCGCGCACGCCGCCGACGAGACGGTCGATCCGCCCCGGGGCCGGCGGGCGGCGCGCAAGACCGACGTCCAGGAGGTCGCCCACGTCCTGCGCGCCGCCGGCCACGACGTGGGAGGCATCGCGGTCGACGGCACCCCGGAGTGCCTGCGCGCGCTCATGCAGCTCAAGGCCGATCTGATCTTCAATCTGGTCGAGTCGTTCGGCGACGACAACTCCAAGGAGCCGCACGTTGCCGCGTACTACGAGATGCTCGGGCTACCCTACACCGGCTCGAGCCCCCGCGGGCTCACTCTCGCCATGGACAAGGCGGTGGCCAAGAAGATCCTGGGGTTTCACAACGTCGTCAGTCCGAAGTTCGCCGTCTTCTGGCGGGGCCGCCTCGACTGGGACGCGGACGACGTGGAGTTCCCGGTCATCGTGAAGCCCCTCCGGGAAGACGGGTCCATCGGCATCGGCTTCGACGCGCTCGCCGGCAACATCAAGGAGCTCATGGAGCGAATCGACGGCCTCACCGCCGAGTTCAACGGCCCCGTACTCATCGAGCAGTACGTGGAGGGCCGCGAGATCTACATGGGTGTCCTCGGGAATTCGCCGCCGGAGGCCCTGCCGCCCGTCGAGCTGGATCTCTCCCACCTGCCGAAGGGCACGCCGCGGATTGCCGGCACGGAGGTGAAGTGGAACGAGGGCACCCGGGCCTACCGGGGCAGCAAGGTCCGCATCCCGAAGCTACCCAAGGCCGTCCTCGAAACCATGGAGCGCTACGCGCTCACCGCCTTCCAGGCCCTGGGCCTGCGCGACTATGCCCGCATCGACTTCCGCCTCGCCCAGGATACCGTCTACATGATCGAGGCCAATCCCAACCCGTACCTGCACTCGGGCGCCGAGTTCATCCGCGCGGCGCGCGCCTCAGGACGCACGCACCCCGGCACCATCACCGAGATCGTGGAGCTCGCGCGGGCGCGGTACCGGCGCCCCGCGCCTCCGAGCTGATCACGACCTCGGCGGGCCGGCCTCGGTGTCTTGACGGTCCGGGGCTTTGGACGTAGCATCCAGACAGCCATTCCCACGCGGGAGCTCGGGGATCCGGGCTGAGAGGGCAGCCGCAACGCTGCCGACCGCTACAAACCTGACCTGGGTAATGCCAGCGAAGGGAGGCCTGACATGTCGACGTCCTCTATGAAGATCTATCTCTCCGCATCCGATCCCTCGGTCCGTGTTCCGTTCCGCGAGGTCGCGCTCTCCACCGGCGAGCGCATCCGCCTCTACGACACGAGCGGGCCCTACACCGATCCGGGCTTCACGTCGGACGTCAAGCAGGGGCTGCCGCCGCTGCGGCGCCACTGGATCCTCTCGCGCAACGACGTCGAGCCCGGCGCGGGCGGGCGGTGGGGCCTGCGGGCCAAGCCGGGGAGCCGCGTGACCCAGATGCACTACGCGCGGCGCGGCGAGATCACCCCCGAGATGGAGTTCGTGGCCCTGCGCGAGGGGATGAGTGCCGAGATCGTGCGCGACGAGGTGGCCCGCGGCCGCGCCATCATCCCCTCCAACATCAACCATCCGGAGTCGGAGCCGATGATCATCGGCCGCCGCTTCCTGGTGAAGATCAACGCGAACATCGGCAACTCCGCGGTCTCCTCCTCGGTCGAGGAGGAGGTCGAGAAGATGACGTGGGCCACCCGCTGGGGCGGCGACACCATCATGGATCTCTCCACCGGCAAGAACATCCACGAGACGCGCGAGTGGATCCTGCGCAACTCGCCGGTGCCGGTGGGCACCGTGCCGATCTACCAGGCCCTCGAGAAGGTGAACGGCAAGGCCGAGGACCTGACCTGGGAGGTCTACCGCGACACCCTCATCGAGCAGGCCGAGCAGGGCGTGGACTACTTCACGATCCACGCGGGCGTGCTGCTGCGCTACATCCCGCTCACCGCCCAGCGCGTCACCGGCATCGTCTCGCGCGGTGGCTCGATCATGGCCAAGTGGTGCCTGGCCCATCACCAGGAGAGCTTCCTCTATACCCACTTCCGCGAGATCTGCGAGATCATGGCCGCCTACGACGTGGCGTTCTCGCTCGGCGACGGGCTCCGGCCCGGCTGCCAGGCCGACGCCAACGACGACGCCCAGTTCGCGGAGCTCGACACGCTCGGCGAGCTGACGACGGTGGCGTGGGAGCAGGACTGCCAGGTCATGATCGAGGGGCCCGGGCACGTGCCCATGCACCTCATCAAGGAGAACATGGACCGGCAGCTCGCGGTCTGCCACGAGGCGCCCTTCTACACCCTGGGGCCCCTCACCACCGACATCGCGCCGGGCTACGACCACATCACCTCCGCGATCGGCGCGGCCATGATCGGCTGGTACGGCACCGCGATGCTCTGCTACGTGACCCCCAAGGAGCACCTCGGCCTGCCCGACCGGCAGGACGTCAAGGACGGCGTCATCGCCTACAAGATCGCGGCCCACGCCGCCGACCTCGCCAAGGGCCACCCGAAGGCCCGCGACTGGGACGACGCGCTCTCCCGGGCCCGCTTCGAGTTCCGGTGGGAGGACCAGTTCAACCTCTCGCTCGATCCCGAGACCGCCCGCTCCTTCCACGACGAGACCCTGCCCGCCGACGGGGCCAAGGTCGCCCACTTCTGCTCGATGTGCGGCCCGCACTTCTGCTCGATGAAGATCACCCAGGACGTGCGCGACTACGCGGCGAAGCACGGGATCACGAGCGAGACCGCCGCGGTGGTCCAGGGCCTGCGGGACAAGGCGGCCGAGTTCAAGAAGACGGGCGGGCAGCTCTACGTGAAGCAGTAGGCGCCGCGCCTCCTCACCCTGCCCTCTCCCCCTCACGGGGGAGAGGGTGAACGTGGAGCGACCGATCATGGCGGGATTCGCGGACTACGAGCAGTACGATGCCCTCGGCCTGGCGGATCTGGTCCGCCGCGGCAAGGTGACCCCGACCGAGCTGCTGGACGCGGCCATCCAGCGCGTCGAGGCGCGCAATCCCGCGGTGAACGCGGTCATCATGCCGCTCTACGATCACGGGCGACGGGCGATCGCCGACGGCCTGCCGGACGGGCCGTTCCGCGGCGTGCCGTTCCTGCTGAAGGACCTCGGCGCGCCGCTCACCGGGGAGCGGATGACCCGGGGCAGCCGCTTCTTCGCCGACACGCCGCCCTCCACCTTCGACAGCGAGAACGTGGCGCGCCTCAAGCGGGCCGGGCTCGTGATCTTCGGGCGCACCAATAGCTGCGAGGTCGGACTCTCGCTCACCTGCGAGCCCCAGCTCTACGGCCCCACCCGGAATCCGTGGGACCACACGCGGATCTCCTCCGGCTCGAGCGGCGGAGCGGCCGCCGCGGTGGGCGCGCGCATGCTGCCGATGGCGCACGCCAGCGACGGCTTCGGCTCCATCCGGGCCCCCGCCGCGAGCTGCGGACTGGTCGGGCTCAAGCCCACGCGCGGGCGGAACACCTTCGCGCCGGTGACCGGGGAAGGTCTCGGCGGCAGCTCGACGGAGCACGCGGTCTCCCTCACGGTGCGGGACAGCGCGGCGCTGCTCGACGCGACCTGCGGCCCCGGGCCGGGCGATCCGTACTCCGCGCCGCCCCCCGCCCGTCCCTATCTCGACGAGGTCGCGGCCCCGCCGCGGCCCCTGCGCATCGCCTACACGACGGTCACCCCCAACGGCGCGGACGTCGCGCCCGAGAGCCTCGCGACCCTGCGCGACACCGTGCAGCTCTGCGCCGAGCTCGGGCATCACGTGGAGGAGGCCAATCCCGAGATCGAGCGCGCCGCGGTGATCCCGACGTTCATCACGCTGGCCGCGGTCAACACGGTGGTGAACCTCTCGACACACCCGACCGCGGGCCGGCCCGCCCGAGAGGGCGAGGTGGAGACGGTCACCTGGAACACCGCCAAGCTCGGCGAGCGCACGAGCTCGGCCGACTACGTGCGCGCGACCCAGACCGCGCACCGGCTGGGGCGGCAGATGGCCGCCTTCCACTCGCGCTACGACGTGCTGTTGACGCCCGGGCTGGGCCAGCTCCCGGTCAAGCTCGGCTGGATCGACATGATGATGGACGACGTCGAGGAGTACTGGCGGCGGGTGTTCACGTTCTCGCCGTTCACGGTGTGGTTCAACCTCACCGGCCAGCCCGCCCTGATGCTGCCGATCGGCCATGCGGCGAGCGGGCTGCCGGTGGCGGTCCAGCTCGTCGCGCCCTACGGCGACGAGGCCACCCTGTTCCGCCTGGGCGCTCAGCTCGAGACGGCGCGGCCCTGGTTCGCCCGGAAGCCCAGCCTCGCCTCGTAGACCACGCGGCCGTGCCGGTCACCGTCATGCGAGCCCTAGCCCTCTTCCCCTTCCTCGTGCTCGGGGTCATCGGCGCTCCGGTCCTGGCCGGCGCCAGCGGCGACATGCCCGCCTTCAAGGTGGAGCGCTGGGTGAATTCGACGCCGCTCACCCCGGAGGCGCTGCGCGGCAAGGTCGTCCTGGTCGACTTCTGGGAGTACACCTGCATCAACTGGATCCGCACCTCGCCCTACGTCCGAGCGTGGCACCGCGACTACGCCGAGCTCGGCCTGGTCGTGGTCGGCATGCACGCGCCCGAGTTCGAGTTCGGCAAGCGCGCCGAGAACATCGACCGGGGGATTCGCGACCACGGGCTCACCTATCCGATCGGGCTCGACAATGCGTTCGCGACCTGGCGGGCCTTCGCCAACGACGCCTGGCCGGCGAAGTACCTCTTCGACGCGCAGGGGAGACTGGTGAAGCGCTGGGTGGGTGAGGGCCGCTACGACGAGATCGAGGCGGAGATCCGGCGCCAGCTGGTCGCGGCCAGGCCCGGGACCAAGCTGCCGGCGGTCAGTCCGGAGGCGATGGCGTTCGCGAGGGCCTCGGAGCCCTCCTATGACGGGATCACCGGCGAGACCTACGTCGGAGTCGAGCGACGCGAGCCGGGCACCGTCACCCTGGAGGGTGATTGGAAGAGCGGGCGGCGGTACCTCGAGCTCCAGAAGGGCACGGGCCGGATCGCGCTTCCCTTCACGGCCGGTGAGGTGAACCTGGTCGTGGAACCGGGGCCGTCGGGCAAGGCGACGCTCACGATCCTGCTCGACGGGAAACCGGTCGGCGAGGCGCGCGGCGCCGACGTCGGACCCGACGGAGTGGCGCGCTTCGATCGGTCGGGAATGCTTCGGCTGGTCGCCCGCGCGCCCCGCGGGCCCCACGTGCTGACCCTGATCGCGAGCGACCCCGGCCTGCGCGCCTTCGTGTTCACCTTCGGCCCCTGAACATCGACGTCGACCGTTACTGATCGGGGCCTACCTGGGCAGGGCGGCGACCAGCGGCTCGAGGTTCTTCGGATCGGGCTTGAGCATGCCGACGCCGTGCTGGCGCACCGCCGCCACCACCGCGTCGTTGACCGGGGTGGGGACGCCCAGCCGCTTGCCCTGCTGGCTCACGTAGCCGTTCAGGTAGTCGATCTCGGTGCGCCGGCCCTTCATGACGTCCTGGAGCATGGACGGCCGCCCGCCGGTCAGGAACTTCACGCTCGCGGCCATGTCGGCCTCGACCGCGTCCCAGCCCTTGCCCTGCGCCGCGTCCACGAAGCGCCGGGCGTCGATGCCGTAGATGGGCTCGACCTCGTAGCCCGCCGCGCGCCCGACCTGGATCACCTCCGCGGCCACGTGGATCGCGATGCGGCGCGGGATGGGGGCGGTGCGGACCTCGGCCGAGCCGAGGCCGCTCAGCCCGGCCAGCGGGTTGGCCATGCAGTTGACGGCCAGCTTGGACCACCGCTCGCCCCACAGGTTGGTCGTCACCTTGGTGCCGGCCACGTCGTTCATCACCTTGGCCAGGGCCTGCGCCCGCGGCGTGTCCTTGCCGTCGTGCTCGCCGATCTTGAAGCCGACGCTGCCGGAGTCGGTGCGCATGGCGTGGCCGGGCTCGTACATGCCGGCGCCGATCGTGATCACGCAGCCGAGGCAGCGCGACTTGCCCACCACCGAGGCCACCCGCTCGTCGTTGACTCCGTTCTGGAAGTCCACCACCACCCCGTCGGGCTGCTTGAGATAGGCCAGCGCCATCTGGGCCGCCCACTCGGTGTCGTAGGACTTCACCGACACGAAGATCGCCTCGAACGGGGTCGCCACCCCCTGCAGCTCGTGGATGTGGAGTGCCTTGACCGGGATGAGGTGGTCTCCGCAGGTCCCGCTCAACTTGAGCCCGCGGTTCTTCATGGTCTCGATGTGCTCGGGCCACTGGTCGACGAGCGTGACGTCGTGGCCCGCCTTGGTGAGGAGCCCGCCGACCACGCAGCCGATCGCCCCTGCCCCGATGATCCCGATCCTCATGACCGTTGGCTCCTTCGCCTGGGATAGCGGAAACACGTCGTGATGTGGTCGTTCACCATGCCGGTGGCCTGCATGAACGCGTAGCAGATGGTGGGCCCCACGAAGCGGAACCCGCGCTTGACGAGGGTCTTGCTCATCTCGCGCGACTCCGCGGTCTCCGCCGGGACCTGCGCGCCGGTCGCCCACGCGTTCACGATCGGCTTGCCGCCCACGAACTGCCACAGATACTCCGCGAGACTGCCGAACTCCTGCTGCACTCCCAGCACCTGCCGGGCATTGCCCACCGTGGCCTCGATCTTCTGCCGGTTGCGCACGATGCCCGCGTCGCGCATGAGCGCGGCCTGCCGGCGCGCGTCGAACCGGGCGACCTTGACCGGATCGAAGCCCGCGAAGGCCCGCCGGTAGTTCTCCCGCTTCCTCAAGATCGTGGACCAGGAGAGACCGGCCTGGGCGCCCTCGAGCACGAGCATCTCGAAGAGGTGCTGATCGTCGTGGGACGGAACGCCCCACTCGGCGTCGTGGTACGCGATCTCCAGCGGACCGCCGCTGGCCCAGCCGCACCGGATTGGCATCGAGCTCTATACCGTGTCGGGGTCGATGCGGTGTTCCTTGAGCTTCTTGCGCAAGGTATTCCGGTTGATGCCGAGGAGCTGGGCCGCGCGCACCTGGTTGCCCTTGGTCTCCCGCATCACCGCCCGGAGCAGCGGCTTCTCCACCAGCCCGACCATCAACCCGTGCAGGTTGGCCGAGGGGTGACCGCGCAGGCCGCGCACGCACTCGTGCATCTTGCGCTCGATGACGTCCTCGAGCGAGGCGTCGGTGCCCACCGCGGCCGCCGCCGACACCGGACCGATCGGCAGGTGCTCGGGCATGATCACCCCCGCGGAGGCCATCACCATCGCCCGCTGGACGACGTTCTCCAGCTCGCGCACGTTGCCCGGCCAATCGTGGCCGACGAGGCGATCCATGGCGTCCCCGGCCACCACGCGGTCCCCGAGGGACTCGGCGTACTTGGCCAGGAAGTGCTCGGCGAGCAGCGGGATGTCGCCGCGGCGATCGCGGAGCGCGGGCAGCGAGAGCGTGACCACGTTCAGGCGGTAGAAGAGGTCTTCGCGGAACTGCCCGGCCTTCATCATGGCCTCGAGATCGCGGTGGGTGGCCGCGAGCACGCGCACGTCCATGCGGATCAGCTCGTGCCCCCCGACGCGCTCGAAGCTGCGCTCTTGCAGGGCGCGCAGCAGCTTCACCTGCAGCTCGGCCGGCATGTCGCCGATCTCGTCGAAGAACACGGAGCCGCCGTGGGCCAGCTCGAGCTTGCCGAGCCGGCGCTCCTTGGCGTCGGTGAACGAGCCCTTCTCGTGGCCGAACAGCTCGGACTCGAGCAGGGTGACGGGAATGGCCGCCGCCGAGATGCCCATGAACGGCCGCCCTGCGCGGCGGCTGTAGTGGTGTAGCGCGCGCGCCACCACCTCCTTGCCGGTGCCGGACTCGCCGCGCAGCAGCACGCTGACGTCGCTGGCCGCCACGCGGCCGATCACCTTGTAGACCTCCTGCATGGTCGGGTGGCGGCCGACGAGCGCGCCGAACTCCCACACCTCCTTGAGACCGGAGCGGAGCGCGGTCACCTCCTGGGTGAGGCGGCGGACGGTGAGAGCCCGCTCCGCGAGCAGGAGCGCCTCGTCGAGATCGAAGGGCTTGGCCAGGTAGTCGTAGGCCCCGTCCTGCATGGCGGCGACCGCCGTCTCCATCGTGCCGTGGGCGGTCATGATGACGACCTGCGCGTCCGGCCGGCCCGCGCGCACCTGCTTGAGCAGCGAGAGGCCGTCGATGCCGGGCATGCGGATGTCGAGGAGGATCAGGTCGAACGGTCCGGCCTCGGCCTCCCGGAGGGCCGCGGTGCCGTCCTTGACCGCGGTGACCTGGTAGCCCGCGCCGCGGAAGCCCTTCTCGAGGACCCAGCGCAGGCTGTCCTCGTCGTCGGCGATCAGGATTCTACCGGACATTCTTAGTCCCCTCCGGTGGAAGAGATCACGCGGCGTCGTGGCCTCTTCGCGCAAGCGCTCATCGGGTGCGCCTGGCTCATCGGGCGACCGGGAGGAAGCAGGAGACCGCGGTGCCGCGGCCGGGCTCGCTGGCGATCTGGATCGCGCCGCGATGCTCCTCGATGATCCGGTGACAGAGGGCCAGGCCGAGGCCGAGCCCCTTGTCCTTGGTGGTGAAGAACGGGGTGAAGAGCCGGGCGAGCGTGGCCTCCGGGATGCCGTGTCCCTCGTCCAGCACCTGGATCTCGGCCATGCTGCGCTGACCCTGCCCGAGATCCACCTTGGCGAAGAGCGGGTTCATGCTGAGCCGCGTGACCAGGGTCAGGCGCCCGCCCGCCGTCATCGCCTCCACCGCGTTGCGGACCAGATTGTGGAAGACCTGCAGGATGCGGTCCTCGTCGGCCAGGATCGGCGGCAGGCTCGGGTCGTAGCGCCGCACGATGGCCACTCCGCGCTGCGCCGCCATCTCCTCGGACAGGAGCGCCACGCGCTCGAGGAGCTGGTGCAGGTTCAGCGGGACCAGACGCAGGGTGACCGGGCGGCTGATATCGAGCAGCATCTCGATGATCCGGTTGACCCGGTCCACCTCCTTGAGCAGCACGTCGGTGTACTCGGCGAGGCGGGTGTCCTCTCCCATCTCGCGGGCCATGAGCTGCACCGCCCCCCGGATGGCTCCGAGCGGGTTGCGGATCTCGTGGGCCAGCCCGACCGCGATCTGCCCAGCCGCGGCCAGCGTCTCGCCGCGCCGCACCTCCGACTCGAGCTGGTGGAGCCGGCTCATGTCACGCAGCACCGCCACCGCGGCCTCCACGCCTCCGCTTCGCACCGCCAGCGGCGCGGTGACCACGCTCACGTGCACGGGCCGGCCGTCGCCGCCCTCGATCACCGCCTCCGACTCCGACCGGCTCTCCCCGGTGGCCAGGGTGTCGGTGAGGTGCCGCACCAGGGAGGTATCCGGCGGGAACACTTCCTTGAGCGCGCGCCCGATGGTCCGCCGGGCCGATCGGCCGAGCAGCGCTTCCGCGGCCGGGTTCCAGAGCATCACGCGCAGCCCGTCGTCCACCCCGACCACCGCGTCGGGCAGCCCGGCGATGAGCGCCTCGTAGTCGAGGCGCGGGCTCACGCCAGCACCAGGTCGGGCACCGCGTTGAGCGACAGCGACGCGCGCTCGCCCGCCTCCAGCCGGTCGTGGCCGGCGGCCGCGATCATGGCCGCGTTGTCGGTACAGAGCCGGCGCGAAGGCACGTGGAGCGCCCACCCGCGCTCGCGGCACTCGCCCTCGAGCGCCTCGCGCAACGCGGTATTGGCGGCCACCCCGCCGGTGAGCACCAGTCGCGGCACGCCGGCGCGGATCGCGGCCTTCACGGTCTTGCGGACCAGCATCTTGACCGCGGTGGCCTGGAAGGACGCGGCGATGTCGGCGACCTGCGCGGGAGCGAGCGCGCCCGCGCGGCGCACGTGGAGCGAGACCGCGGTCTTGAGGCCGCTGAACGAGAAGTCGGACGCGCCGTCGCTCATGTTGGCGGTCGGGAACGCGATCGCGCGCGGATCGCCGGTGCGCGCGATCCGCTCGATGGCGGGCCCGCCCGGGAAGCCCAGGCCGAGCAGCTTGGCCACCTTGTCGAAGGCCTCTCCCGCCGCGTCGTCGCGGGTCTGCCCGATCCGCTCGTAGCGGCGCGCCTCCCGCGCCAGGTAGAGCGCGGTGTGCCCGCCCGAGACCACGAGGGCCAGGAACGGAAACGCGGGGGGATCGCCCTCGAGGAAGGCCGCGTAGATGTGCCCTTCGAGGTGGTTCACCCCGACCAGGGGCCGCCGGCGCGCGTAGGCGATGGCCTTGGCCGCCGAGCAGCCGATCAGCAGCGAGCCCACCAGCCCGGGGCCGTAGGTCACCGCGAGGCCGTCCACGTCGTCGAGCCGGATCGCGGCAGTCTCGAGCGCCCGGCGCACCACCGGCATCAGCACCTCGAGGTGCCGGCGCGACGCCAGCTCCGGCACCACGCCGCCGTAGGGCGCGTGCACGTCGTCCTGGGAGGCCACGATGCTCGAGAGGATCTTGCGGCCGCCGTCAACCACGGCGGCGGCCGTCTCATCGCAGGAGGTCTCGATGCCGAGCACGATCATGACGGCTCGATTATCGCGCGAGTTGGGAGACCGGCACCAGCCGGAGCCCACGCGCTTCCCATCGCGGCACGTATTCCTTCAAGAGCCTCACCGTCAACGGATGACCGTGGGCGACCACGACCACCTCGCCCCGCCGCTCGGCCCATCCCGCCACCTCGTCCCATCGGGCCCGATCGCCCGCCTCCCCGCTCGCGTGGTCCACCAGGATCTGGCGACGGGCCGCGCGCACGCCCGCGTCCCGCGCCTCGTCGAAGGCGACCGACTGGCTCGACGTGTAGGCGTCCACCAGGAAGAGGCGACGGGCCGCCAGCACCTCCAGCACCGCCCGCATGCGGGGACGGTCCTCGGTCAGCCGCGAGCCCATCCGGTTCACCACCCCGACCGCCGGGGCCACCGCTTCGAGATGACTACCCACGAGCCGCTGGATCTCCCCGGGAGGCATCGACATCAGCAGCGCGCCGGGACCCGGATCGATCTCGGGGAACCGGTACGGCTCCATCGGCAACCCCAGCAGCACCTCCATGCCCGCCCGCGAGGCGTCCCGCGCGATGGCGGCCGACAGGGGCAGCGCGGGCAGCACCGCCACCGTGAGCGGGCGGCGGATCTCGCGCAGGACGTCGAACACGTCGCGACGGCTCCCGAGGTCGTCCACGATGACGGCCACCCGGGGCGCACCCGGCGGCAGCGGCGTCGCCTCCGGGAGCGTGCGCGCGAGCGCGATGGGAGCCGGAGCGGCGGGCCTCCGGGGCGCGCGTCCGAGGAGATCGGAGCCGAACAGGCTCGTCTCCCCGCCCCGCGCCTGCCACTGATCGAGCCCCACCACCGCGATCAGCAGCAGCATGATGATGCCGGCGAGAGCCTGCCACACTCTCGCCGGCATCGGTTCCCTCCGGCCGCCTAGCGGGTCTGGGCCTGGGGCCCGGCCGGGCCCGGCCGGCCCTTGTCCAGGATCTTCATGGCCTTGAGCAAGTCGAGGGCGCGCTGCAGCTGCGGGTCACGCTTGAGCTGCTCCTGCGGGGTCTCCGACACCGGCGGGGTCGGCACCGGCTGCTCGGCGCCCGGCGCGGCCGCCACCACCTTCGGCGCCTCCACGATGATGTCGGGGGTGATGCCCTTGCCGTGGATGGAGCGGCCCTTCGGGGTGAAGTACTTGGCGGTGGTCAGCCGCAGCCCGGAGCCATCCGAGAGCGGGATGATGGTCTGCACCGAGCCCTTGCCGAAGCTCTGGGTGCCGATCACCACCGCGCGGCCCCAGTCCTGGAGCGCGCCCGCCACGATCTCGGAAGCGGAGGCGCTGCCCTGGTTGACCAGCACCACGATCGGAAAGTCGGTGAACACGCGCTTGGCGTTCGAGGAGAAGCGCATGTTCTGGTTGCGCACGCGGCCCTCGGTGTAGACCACGAGCTTGCCCGACTCCAGGAACTTCTCGGTCACCTCCACCGCGGAGGTGAGCAGGCCGCCCGGATTGTTGCGCAGGTCCAGCACGAGGCCCTGGATCTTGCCGTCCTTCACGTACTTGTCGAGCGAGGTCTCCAGGTCGTTGGCGGTCTGCTCCTGGAACTGGCGCAGCTTGATGTACTCGATGCCCGGCTCGAGCTGGTTGGCCCGGACCGACTGGACGCGGATCTGCTCGCGCGTGATGAAGAAGTCCTTCGGCTCCGACCAGCCCTCGCGCACGACCGAGATCGTGATCTTGCTGCCCGGCTTCCCCCGCATGCGCTTGACCGCGTCGGAGAGCTGCATGTCCTTGGTGGAGAGCCCTTCGATCTTCAGGATGCGGTCACCGGGCTGGATGCCCGCGCGGTAGGCCGGGGTGCCCTCGATGGGGGCGACCACGGTGAGCACGTCGTCCCGCAGCGTGATCTCGATGCCGAGGCCCCCGAAGCTCCCGCTCGTCTCGACCTGCATCTCGCGGTACATCTCGGGGTCGAGGAACGAGGAGTGCGGATCGAGCCCGCGCAGCGTGCCCTTGATCGCGTTGTAGATGATGTCCTTGGGCGCGACCTCGTCCACGTACTGGCTCTGCACGATCGAGAGCACCTCGGTGAAGAGGCGCAGGTTCTCGTAGGTGGCCGCGGTGTCGTTGCCCTTGCTCGCCACCCCGCCGCCCAGGGACAGGGTGAGGATGAGCAGCAGCGCGGAGATCATGACCACCTTCTTCATGTGCCGGATGGGCCGCATCGTGTACTCCTCCGTGTGTACTTCTTTCTTGTATTCGCTCGGCTCGCCTTCGGCTGCGCCTCGCCTATCCACGTGGCCTGAGCCACTGAGTGGGATCCTGCGGCTTCCCTTCGTGCCGCACTTCGAAATACAGGCGCGGCCCCTGCAGCGAGCCGGTATCGCCGACCGTTCCGATGATCTGCCCCTGCTTCACCTCGTCGCCCTCGGTGACCCGGATGTCGGCGGCGTGCGCGTAGACCGTGTAGTACTCGCCGCCGTGATCCACGATGATCAGGTTCCCATAGCCCCGGAACCAGCCGGTGTAGACGACCTGGCCGGGGAATACCGCCGCGATGTTCGCGCCCTCGCCCGCCTCGATGTCGATCCCGTTGCGGAACGTCTTCGTTCCGAATCGCGGATTGACCTGCGGTCCGTACTCCGCGACGACCCGGCCGTCCGCCGGCCACGCGAGCCGCCCGCGCAGGGACGCGAAGCCCGGCCCCGCGTCGCCCGGCGCCGGCCGGGCGGGCCGGCTCGGCGGCGGCACCTTCGCAACCGCCCGCCGCTGCTTCTCCTGCAGGTCGCGGATGAAGGCCTCGAGCCGGCGGGTGGCCTCGGACAGCTCGCCGACCATCCGGTCGTGGTACGCGCGCTCGCTCTGCACCTTGGCCAGCAGCGCGCGCCGCTTCGCCGCTTCCTGATCGAACTCGGCCCGCTCCTGATCCGCCTCGGATCGGAGCGACGCCATTTCTCGCCCGCGCGCCTCGACCCGGCTCTTCCGGTCCGCCAGCACCTCGGACGTCACACGATACTCTCGAATCAGCCGGGCGTCCACCGAGGCCAGGGTGGTGAGGTGCCGGAGCTGCACCGCCTGCTCCACCGGGTCCGCGCCCGAGAGCACGATGGGCAGCACGCCGCCCTGGACCTGCAGCTTGTAGAGCGCGCGGAGGCGCCGGCCCAGCACGTCCTCCTGCCCGGAGCGACGCGACTGCAGGCGCCCGATCTCGCCCTGCAGCTCGCCGACGTCGGCCTGAGCCCGCCGCAGTCGCGTGTCCAGCGCCACCACCTGCTGGCGCTTGTCGCTGAGGCGCCGATCGATGCCTTCGAGCTCGCTCAGCACGCCCGCTTCGCGCTTGCGCGCGTCCGCCGCTTTCTGGCGCTCCTCGAGGAGACGCTTCTGGGTCTGCTGCAGGTCCTGCTGCTTGTCGCCGATCTCCGCGCTCTCGCGCTTCGGGACCTGGGCCAGGACCGCGGGCGCGAGCAGGGCCGGCACCACCGCCAGGACCAGGCCGAGCCGCCAGGCGCGCCTCATACCTGGGCCCGCCCGCGAGCCAGCAGCCCACCCAGCGCCCCCAGCATGGTCCCGGCCCCGATGAGGGCGAGCGCCTGCAGCGGAGACAGGAAGGTCACCCGCTCGAGGCCGATCGTCATCGGCAGCAGGGGCTCGAGGCGCGGCACCGCGAGCGCGTACGCGATCTCGAGCGCGGCGAGCGCCATGATCGCCGCGACCAGGCCCTGGGCCATGCCCTGGAGCAGCCGCGGGGCCCGGATCACGTTCTCGGTGGCGCCCACCAGCCGCATGATCTCCATCTCGTCGCGGCGGAGGTGCAGCACCAGGGTCGTCGCGGTGGTCACGGTGAGGATCGCGGCGATCGCGAGCACCGCGCCGATCACGAGGCCCACCCCCTGGAACAGGCGTCGGAACTGCTCGAGCCCGTCCACCCACTGACTGCCGCCCTGCACTTCCTCCACTTCCGGCAGCGCCACCAGGCGGCCGACCAGGGCCCGCGTGCCCTCCGGCGTCGCAATGACCGCGTCGGGCGTCACCTCGACCGAGGCGGGCAGCGGATTGCGCGGGAGCTGCTCGGCCACGTCGGCCTGGGTGCCCAGCGAGCGCTTGAGCACGCGCAGGGCCTCGGCCTTGGAGACGTAGCGCACCCGCTGGATGCCACCCACCGCCTCGATGCGCTGCAGGAGATCGTCGAGCTTGGCGGCCGGCGGCTCGTCCTTCAGGTACACGATGACGCGCACCCGGTCGCCCCACTGATCGATGGCCCGGCCCAGGTTGAGCGAGAGCAGCCAGAAGCCGCCGAGCGCGGTGAGCGAGAGCGCGATGAGCAGGATCGCGGCGAGACCGATGCGGCCGGCGCGCCGCAGGTCGCGCATCGCCTCGTTCATGACGAAGCTGAACACTATCCTTCGACTCCCGCCCGGCTCATCCTTCGTCCTTCACGAGGCGGCCACCTTCGAGCTTGAGGGTGCGGCGCTTGAGCTGGGGCACCAGCCGGGCCTGGTGGGTCGCGAAGAGCACGGTGGTTCCGCGGCTCCAGATGTCCTTGACCAGCGCCAGGATCTCGTTGGCCATCTCGTCGTCCAGGTTGCCGGTGGGCTCGTCGGCCAGCAGCAGGCCCGGTGACTTGACGATGGCCCGCGCCAGCGAGGCCCGCTGCGCCTCGCCCTGGGAGAGCTGGTGGGGGAAGGCCTGGGCCCGCGCGGAGAGGCCGACCGCCTTGAGCGCGGCGAAGGCCTTGGGGGTGATGTCGCGCCGGGGCGTGCCCAGCACGCGCAGCACGAAGGCCACGTTCTCGAAGACGGTGCGCCCGGCCAGGAGCTTCGAGTCCTGGAAGACGATGCCGATGGACCGCCGCAGGCGCGGGATCTCGGAGCGCCGGAGCGCGGCGACGTCGAAGCCGGCCACGTCAATATCGCCTTCGGAGGGCATTTCCGCCGCGTAGAGGAGCCGGAGGAGGGTGGTCTTGCCGGCGCCGCTGGCCCCACTCAGGACGACGAACTCCCCCTTGGCGACATGGAAAGACACGTCGTTGAGGGCGGCCACTCGGGAGGGGCCGGCACCGAAGACCATCGACACGTGCTGCAGCCGAATCATGAGGTGCGTACCATTCTATCTAACTATTCAACCTTTCGGTAGTTTTTCCACCAAAAGGCGGTTCACGGTGGCCGGATTCGCCTTGCCCTGCGTGGATTTCATCACCTGGCCGACCAGGAAGCCCAGCGCGGCCTTTTTGCCGGCTCGGTAGTCCTCGACCACCTTGGCGTGCTCGGCCAGCACCAGATCGACCGCGGCGCCGAGCGCCCCCTCGTCGGCCACCTGGGTGAGCCCCTCGCGGCTCACGATCGCCTGCGCCGTGTCGCCCGAGCGGTACATCTTCTCGAACACGTCCTTGGCGATCTTGCCGCTGATGGTCCCGTTGTCCATGAGGGCCAGGAGCCCGATCAGGTTGGCGGGCGGGATCGGGCAGGCCGCCACCGCCTGATCGTCGTCCGCGGGCAACTCGCGCAGCAGCTCGTTGAGCACCCAGTTGGCGACCGCCTTGGGCTTGCCGCCGCCGCGGACGGCCTCCTCGAAGTAGTCCGCGAGCCCGCGGCCCTGGGTCAGGAGGTCGGCCTCGTAGGCCGAGAGCGCGTAGGCGCTCTGGAAGCGGGCCCGGCGGGCCTCCGGCAGCTCGGGCAGGCGCGCGCGCACCTCGTCCACCCACTCCGCGCGGAGATCGAGCGGCGGCAGGTCCGGCTCGGGGAAGTAGCGGTAGTCGTGCGCGAACTCCTTCGAGCGCATCGACACGGTCACCATCCGGTCGGGGGCCCAGAGCCGGGTCTCCTGCACGATGCGCTCGCGGGTCGCGAGCGCGCGCGTCTGCCGCTTGATCTCGTGCTCGAGGGCGTCGCGGACGTTCCGGAACGAGTTCATGTTCTTGATCTCGACCTTGGTGCCGTACTCGGCCTGCCCGCGCGGCCGGAGCGAGATGTTGGCGTCGCAGCGGAGCGAGCCCTCCTCCATGTTGCCGTCGCACACCCGCAGGTAGATCAGGATCGCCCGCAGCGTCTTCAGGTAGGCGGCGGCCTCCTCCGGGCTCTGGAGGTCGGGCTTGGAGACGATCTCCATCAGGGGCACGCCGGCCCGGTTGAAGTCCACGCTGCTGGAGGGCGCGGTCTCGAGCGCGCCCTCGTGGACGAGCTTGCCCACGTCCTCCTCGAGGTGCACGCGCTGGATGCCGATCTCGCGCGGCCCGCCGCCCGCGTCGACCACGAGGCGCCCGTGCTCGGCGAGCGGCTCCTCGTACTGGCTGATCTGGTAGTTCTTCGGCATGTCGGGGTAGTAGTAGTGCTTGCGCGCGAACCGGTTCAGGCCGTTCACCCCGCAGCCGAGCGCCAGCGCGGTCATGGTGCCGAACTCGATGGCGCGCCGGTTGATCACCGGGAGCGAGCCGGGCAATCCGAGGCACACCGGACACGTCTGGGTGTTCGGCGCCTCCCCGAAGGTGGCCCGGCAGCCGCAGAACATCTTGGTCACGGTCGCGAGCTGGGCGTGGACCTCCAGGCCGATGACTATCTCGTAGCGGGTGGCGTCGGTCATGTCGGTCTGCGGTCTGGCCTCTTCGCGCAAGCGCTCATCGGGGCGTCGGGTCTAGCGACGGCTTTCGCGTGTGCCAGCTCGTCACCTGCTGGTAGGCGTGGGCGGCGCGGAACAGCGTCGCCTCGTCGAAGGCCCGGCCGATGAGCTGCAACCCGATCGGCAGCCCGGTCTGGGTGAAGCCGCCCGGGATCGACACCCCGGGCAGACCCGCCAGGTTCACCGGGATCGTGAAGATGTCGTTCAGGTACATCTGCAGCGGGTCTTCCTTCTCGCCCATCTTGAACGCCACCCCGGGCGTGGTGGGCGCCACGATCAGGTCCACCCGCGCGAAGGCCCGCTCGAAGTCGCGCCGCACGAGGGTGCGCACCTTCTGGGCCTGGCCGTAGTAGGCGTCGTAGTAGCCGGCGGAGAGCACGTAGGTCCCCAGCATCAGGCGGCGCTTGACCTCGTTGCCGAAGCCGGCCGCGCGGGTCTTGCTGTACATGTCGATGAGGTCGCGCGCGCCGGGCGTCCGCAGGCCGTACTTCACGCCGTCGTAGCGCGCGAGGTTCGACGACGCCTCCGCGGGCGCGATGACGTAGTAGGCGGCGAGACCGTACTCGCTGTGCGGGAGCGACACCGGCTCGGTGCGGGCGCCCAGCTTCTCGAGCGTCGCGATGGCCTCGCGCACCGCGCGCTCCACCTCGGGATCCATCCCGTCGATGAAGTACTCCGCGGGCACCCCGATCTTCATGCCTTCGATGCCCTGCCCCAGCGCGGCCCGGTAGTCCGGGACCGGCACGTCGACCGCGGTCGAGTCCATCGGGTCGACCCCCGCGATGGTCCCGAGCAGCACCGCGGCGTCCTCCACGTCCTTGGCGAAGGGGCCGACCTGATCCAGCGAGGACGCGAACGCGATGACCCCGTAGCGCGACACCCGCCCGTAGGTGGGCTTCATGCCGAGCACGCCGCAGAAGGCGGCGGGCTGGCGGATCGAGCCGCCGGTGTCCGTGCCGAGGCTCAGCGCGGCGAGATCGGCGGCCACCACCGCGGACGCGCCGCCCGAGGAGCCGCCCGGCACGCGCGCCAGGTCCCACGGGTTGCGCGTGGCGCCGAAGGCGGAGTGCTCGGTGGACGAGCCCATGGCGAACTCGTCCATGTTGAGCTTGCCGAGCACGATCGCCCCCGCCGCGTCGAGCCGCGCGACCACCGTCGCGTCGTACGGCGGCACGAAGCGGTCGAGGATCTTCGAGCCCGAGGTGGTCCGGACGCCGCGCGTGCAGAACAGGTCCTTGAGGGCGACCGGGATCCCGTC
>CAMLFJ010000005.1 GCA_946479205.1 uncultured bacterium
CTTGAGCATGCGGAAGCCCTGCGCGACGAAGTGCCGGCAGGCGTCGGCCACCGCGGCCGGCGTCTCGTAGCGGAGCAGGCTCGCGTAGGCGGGCATCCGTGGCCGCCGGGCCCCGCCCAGCAGCTCGTAGACCGGCGCGTTCCGGACCTTGCCGAGCAGGTCCCACAGCGCGATCTCGATCCCGCTGATCGCGAACATGCCGAGCCCGCGCCGGCCGTAGATCATGGTGCCCCGGTGCATCACGTCCACCACCGCCTCGATCGCGAGCGGGTCGAGCCCGACCACGAGCGGGGCGAGGCTCTCCTCGATGACGCTCACCACCGCGAGGGGCGCGCCGTAGGCGAAGGCCTCGCCGAGGCCGGTGACGCCCTCGTCGGTGTGCACGAGCACGTAGATCTGCTTGCGGGTGCCGCCGGTCCAGGGCGACGGCGGCGTCATCGGCTTGAGGGGGATGGCGAGCGGCACGGCCTCGATGGCGGTGATCTTCATGGGTCAGGCTCCGTAGTCGAGTGGTTCGGACGGCAAGGGAGGCGTGACCCGCATCGCGTCGAGGACGCCCGCGTCGAGCCGGGAGAGGAAGCCCTTCCAGTCGGGCACTCCGTGGACCCAGTGGCCGAGCCACTGCTGAAAGCCCTCGACGGTCCGGCTGTCCTCGTGGAAGCGGTGGTAGAAGTCGTGCCGCCGGCGGTAGTAGCCCTGCACCGGAGAAGGGAACGCGCCCCACGGCTCGTGGACGACCGCGGCCACCTTGAGCGCGGGAGTGAGCACGAGGCCCGGGTCGCTCAGGATGCGGGCGCGCGGCCGGATCTCCTCGGCCACGATGATCACGCGCTTCGCCGCGAAGGCGGCCTGGCGCGTGACCCCGAGGGTGCCCCAGACGTGCGCGTGGCCTTCCTCGTCGGCGCGCTGCACGTGGAGGATCGCCACGTCGGGCGCGATCGCGGGCACGAGCAGGAGCGGGGCGCCGGACCAGGGATCGGCGGCGGGCTTGAAGCTCGGGTTGGACGCCGGCAGATCGGTGCCGAGCAGCGAGCGGGTGGGCAGGTAGGGCACGCCGAGCGCGGCGGCCTGGAGCGCGAAGGCGATGGTGAGGTTCGAGTGGTCCTCGACCTCGAGCGGCGCGGGCAGCTGTTTCTCGACCGCGCGACGGTAGTTGTGGCCGAGGCCCGCGCTCACGTTGCCGACCCAGGCCGCGATCACCCGGCGCACGCAGCCCGCGCCGATGAGCTGGTCGAAGAGGATGTCGGAGATGGGGCCGATCAGGGTGAGATCGCGCCGCCGCTGCCGGATCAGCTCGTGGCCCGCCGCGAAGGGGATGAGCGCCTCGAGCGCGGTGCCCATGCAGATCGAGGCGCCGTCGGGCACGAAGCTTGCGACGGCGTCCCGCATCGACATGAGCTTGGGCGGCGGCAACCGGTCAGCCGCCCGCGGCGGGCGGGGCGACGATCGCGGCCACGTCCGCCTCCTTGCAGAGCGCGTTGAAGCGCGCCACGTCCTCCGTGATGATCCGGGCGAGCTTGCCGAGCTCGGCTTCGGCGCGTCGCGCGAGGTCCGCGGTGAGGTCGCGAAGGGCCTGGGTCGGCGCGGCGTCGGAGTATTCGATGAGCGGGACGACGGTGCCGATGCGCGTATTGAGCTTGGGGGGAAACATGCGGGGGTTCTCCGAGCGGACCTGGATCAGCTCCTCCTCGACCGCGGTCAGCGTCCGGGCCAGCGCATTCGCCGCCGACTTGATGGCGGGTGTTGCCACCCGGCTCGCCCAGCCCTCGGCCTGCGCGCGGACCGCGCGGAGCCGGAGCACCGCGTCGTGCACCCGCGTGATGAGGTCGTGCGCCTGCTTCGCGAGGGCGAACGCCTGCCGGATCTCCGCGTCCGTAGCGCGCACGCGCGGGTCTTTCGAGACCTCGAATCGCTGGGTCAGCGTCCGGCCGTTCACGGTGAGCCGCACCTGGTACGTGCCGGGAGGCACGCGGGGCGCGGCGAGCATGTCCACGCTGCCGCCGCGCCCCTTGTTGTCGGGGAGCTTGGTCGCGTCGGGGCCCCGCAGGTTCCACACGAAGCGGTTGGCGCCGGCGTCCTTGGTCGGGTGCGGCTCCTCGTCCTTCCCGGCCGGAGGCTCGGGCGCGGGCGGCGGCTCTTCCCCACCGCCGCCGGTGGGCGACGAGACGGGCGGGTCCGCGGGGGCGGGGTCCCGCTTGCTCGTGAACGATCGGATCTCCCGGCCGTCGCCGTCGAGGAACGCCAGGACCAGGTCGCCCGCCGGCACCTCGCGCAGCCAGTAGTGCACGATCACGCCGCTCGGCGGATTCTCACCCGCATCGAGCTTGCGCTCCTCCTTTTCCCCCGTCGGCGTCTCGACCTGGCGATAGCCGTAGCCGAGCGAGCCGGCCATGCGGTAGGCGATCTCGCGATTCGGGCCCGGGTTCACGCCGTGGCCCCGGTAGGCCCGCCACCGCACGCTCCGCCGTGGCGTGAAGAGATGCGCGTCGGAGCGGGCGACCGCGTCCGCCATCTGGTGCAGCGGCGACAGGTCGTCGAGGATCCAGAAGGAGCGCCCGTGGGTCGCCGCGACGAGGTCACCGTCCTTGACGATGAGATCGTGGATCGGCGCCACCGGCAGGTTGCCGCGCAGCCGTGCCCACGCGGCTCCGTCGTCGAGGGACACCCACACCCCGGTCTCGGTGCCGCAGTAGAGCAGCCCGCGCCGGCCCGGGTCCTCGCGGATCACCCGGGTGAACTCGCCGGGCGGCAGGGTCTCGCCGATCCGGTTCCAGGTGCGCCCGTAGTCGCTCGTCTTGAAGAGGTAGGGGCGCGTGTCGTCGTGCTTGTAGCGCGTGGCCGCGAGATAGCAGGTGGCGGCATCGTGAGGTGAGGGCTCGAGCACGCTGATCAGCGCCCATTCGGGCAGGTCCGGCGGGGTCACCGGTTGCCAGGAGCGACCGCGGTCGCGCGAGAGGTGCACGAGGCCGTCGTCCGTACCCGCCCACAGCACGTCGCGCTCGTGCGGTGACTCGACCAGCGCGAAGATGGTGCAGTACACCTCGGCGCCGGTGTTGTCCCGCGTGATCGGGCCGCCCGAGGACCCGAGCTTGGTGGCGTCGTTGCGCGTCAGGTCTCCGCTCAGGACCTCCCAGCTCTGTCCCTCGTCCACCGAGCGGAAGATGCGGTTGCCGGCGATCCACAGCTCGCGCGGGTCCCAGCGCGAGTAGAAGACGGGGAAGGTCCACTGGAACCGATAGCGGTGCTCGGTGGGCGGGGTCCCCATGCCGTAGGCCTCGGGCCAGACGCTGATGATGCGCTCCTGCCCGGTGCGGTGGTCGTAGTGGATGAGCCGGCCCATGCCCGGCCCGCTCCCGACCGACCCTCCCACCACGATGTTCGGGTCGCCCGGCTTCACCGCGATGTAGCCGCTCTCGCCGCCGCCCGGCTGCACCCAGTCGATGGCGGTGATGGCGCCACGGTGCGACTGGCTCGGCACGCTGATCGCCCAGTTGTCCTGCTGGGAGCCGTAGAGCCGGTACGGCTGCTGGTCGTCGGCGCAGACGTGGTAGAACTGCGCGGTCGGCTGGTTGTAGATCGTGGACCACGACCGCCCGCCGTTGAAGGAGACGCAGGCTCCGCCGTCATTGCCCTCGATCAGGCGCCGCGAGTCGACCGGGTCGATCCAGAGGTCGTGATTGTCGCCGTGCGGGGTCGCCACCTCGACGAAGGTCTTGCCCCCGTCGATCGATTTCCAGAGCGCGTAGTCCGCCACCCAGAGCGTGTCCGCGTCGCTCGGGTCGGCCACGACGTGCATGTAGTACCAGGGGCGGCCGCGGAGGCCCGCCTCCTCGCTGCCCCGCTGCCAGGTGGCGCCGCCGTCGTCCGACCGGAAGAGCGCGCCGTCCTCGGCCTCCACCACCGCGTAGACGCGCCGGCCGTCGGCGGGGGAGACGGCCACGCCGATGCGCCCGAGGACGCCGCGCGGCATCCCGGGACTGCGGCTGATGTCCGTCCACGTGTCGCCGCCGTCGGCAGACCGCCAGAGCCCCGAGTCCGGCCCTCCGCTCGTCATCGCCCACGGCATACGCTGGGCCTGCCACATCGCCGCGAACAGCACGCGCGGGTTGTTCGGATCCAGCGCGAGGTCGACGGCCCCCGCTCGCTCGCTCCGGAAGAGCACGTGCTCCCAGCTGGCGCCGCCGTCGCGGGAGCGGAAGACGCCGCGCTCGCGGTTCGGGCCCCAGGCGTGCCCCAGCGCCGCCACGTACACGGTGTCGGGGTCTCGCGGATCCACGCGGACCCGGCCGATGTGGCGGCTATCGCGGAGGCCGAGGTTCCGCCACGAGCTCCCCCCGTCGTCGGAGCGATACACCCCGTCGCCGTGCGAGACGTTGCCGCGGATGCACGCCTCGCCGGTGCCGACGTAGATCACGTTGGGCGCGGACGGGGCCACCGCGATCGCGCCCACCGCGGCGGTCTCGAAGAAGCCGTCAGAGATGGGTTCCCAGTAGACGCCGCCATCGGTCGTCTTCCACACCCCGCCCGCGCAGGCGCCGAAGTAGAAGGTGCTCGGCTCGGTGGGATGTCCGGCCACCGCCACCACCCGTCCGCCCCGATGGGGGCCGACGGACCGCCAGCGGAGCGATCCGAGCAGCCGGGGATCGATCGTCACGGGGAGTCGGGCCCGGGCGCTACTTGGAGCGCGGGCCGACGATCAGGGACTGGACCCAGCTCAGGGCGTACCACGTGACGAGGAACGCGGCGCACTCGAGGGTGAAGCTGTGGAACTTGTAGAAGACCTCCGCGATGACGAACGAGGCCAGGAACGCGGGGGCCTCCTGGGCGAGGGCGGTCGGGATGCCGACCTGCTTCACGTACGAGAACATGGACGCCTCCTTGTGAGGGACACCGCACGGCCGCGAGCGATGGGTCGCCAGGAGGAATAGCGCCGGACAGCCGGCATGTCAAGCGTCCACGCTCAGAGTGTTGGAGATACGTGATATGGCCGCTGGGGAGAGAACCGTGACATGACCGCTCCAGCCGCGCGGGATGGCGGAATGGCTACCGAGGAGGTGGCCATGCTCTATCCAGCCCGCGCCGTGGAGCGCGCCATGAAAGTGCACGAGATCATCATGCGAGCCCTGGATGGCCAGCTGACGTGGATCCAGGCGGCCGAGATCCTGGGTCGCAGCCCCCGCAGCATCCGGCGGCTGCTATGACCGGCAGGGCCGCGCCCTCCGCGCGGCCTGACCCACCATGCGGTGCACCCGAGCGGTCATTTCACGGTGTCAAACAGTTGCGGTCAGATCACGTATCAGCAACAGAGGCGCCGGGCTAGATCGGCTTGAGGGGTGGGCGCTCGCCGGCGGGCAGGGGATGGCGGTCCACGTTCAGCACCATCGAGACGATCGAGTAGTAGCCGCTGGCCGCGATCAGGTCGATGACGCCCTGCTCGCCGAAGCGGTCGACGGCGGCCTTGAAGGTGGCGTCGGAGACCGCCTTGTCGCGGAACAGCTCGGCGCAGAAGTCGTGGACGATCCGCTGGTCGTCGCTCATCGATGCCGGGCGCCGGCCCTCCGCGATCGCGTCGATGATCGCGTCGGGGAGCCCGGCGGTGCGCGCGAGCTGGCTGTGCGCCCAGAACTCGTACTGCGCGCCCCAGAAGCGGCCGGTGATGAGGATCGCCATCTCGTTGAGCGCGGCGGGTATGGTGGACTGGAAGCGGATGTACTCGCCGATCTTCTGGACCCGATCCGCCACCTCCGGGCTGCGCAGGAGCGCGTTGAAGGGCCCGCGGGCGCCCTTGCGGGGCCCCGAGACGATCGCCTGGTAGCTCTCGCGCTGGCGCGGCGTCATCGTGGCTTCGGTGAGGAGCGAGAAGCGGGGGCCGGCCGGGCTATCGGAATGGCTCATGGGTGTCCTCCTCGTGAGTGCCTGCGCCCGCGTGGGGCCGCTCGATGCTGCCCCGGTGGCGGTGACGTGTCAAGAACCGGGCTCGGGACGGGCCGCGGGTCATGGGACCTTGGTCCAGTATTCAAGGGGGAGACCATCTCTCTACACTTGGCCAGTTACTCATTCTGCGAAGGGCCAGGAGGCATCTCATGGAAGCACTACGCGCATCGCTCAAGCCAGGGATCTGGGGTGTGGTACTCGGTAGCATTCTCACCATGATCGTGGGTTTCAGCTGGGGAGGCTGGACCACGAGCAGCACGGCACGCCAGATGGCGATGACCCAGGCGGATGCCGCGGTCACCACCGCGCTGGTGCCGATCTGTCTCGCGGGGGAGAAGGCCGACACGGCTCGCGTCAAGAAGCTCGGCGAGCTCAAGGCCATCAGCTCGTCCTACGAGCAGACCGAGTTCGTGATGAAGACGGGATGGGCGACGTTCCCGGGGCAAGCGGACCCGAATCGGGCGGTGGCCGAGATCTGTGCCGCCGCCGTCCTCAAGACCGCTGCCGCCAAGTAGCGTTGCGAGGTCGTCGCTCACCCGCGGTGGCACAGCATCGCGGCGCAGTGCCGTCCGGAGACAGCTGAGATGAAGGTATGGCGGGAGCATTCCGGCGGCGGAGTCACGATCGAGGAGAAGGTCTATCCGGTGACCCCACCGTCGATGACCGTGAAGTCCGGGATGATCACCGGAGAAGTGATCGACCTGAAGGTCACCGAGCGCGTCGAGAAGGGCTCCGACCGGGTGGTCTCGCCGGCGCGCCTGACCGGGACGTTGCGGCTTCTGAATAGCTCCGCGAATCGGACGGTTCGCCTGGTCGAGGGCAGGGTCCGGTTCATCGATGCCCGGGAGCAGGCGATCCCGCCCGGGGCGGGCCAGACGGATCCGATCGTCAAGTTCACCCGGTACGGCCACGAGTGGCTCGACCCCGACCAGGGTGCGTCTTACGCCCTGGACGTGGATTTTCCGGTCGAGGCGCTCCAGGCGAACCGGTTGAAGGAGATCCGCCTGGAGCTCGCCTACATCCCGTCCCCGTTCCGGGAGGAGACCGTCAACTTCCCGGTCTCCATCGGAACGGGGCCGGCGTCAGACGTCTAGAAGTCGCCGCCGCCGCCGTGCGGCATGGCCGGCATGGCCGGCTTCTCGTCCGGGCTGTCGGTGATGAGCGCCTCGGTGGTCAGCAGCAGCGAGGCGATCGACGCGGCGTGCTGCAGCGCCACCCGCTCCACCTTGGTCGGATCGATGATCCCGGCCTTCACCATGTCCACGTACTCGTTCGACTCGGCGTCGAAGCCGTAGGCCACGTCCTTGGCGTTCCGGACCTTCTCGACGACGATGGAGCCCTCCAGGCCCGCATTCTGGACGATCTGCCGCAGCGGCTCCTCGAGGGCCCGCCGCACGATGTCCACGCCGGTCGCCTCGTCACCCGAGAGCTTCAGGGTGTCGAGGACCTTCGAGGCCCTGAGGAGAGCGACCCCGCCGCCCGGCACGATGCCTTCTTCCACCGCGGCGCGGGTCGCGTTGAGGGCGTCCTCCACGCGGGCCTTCTTCTCCTTCATGGCCGTCTCGGTGGCGGCCCCGACCTTGATCAGGGCCACGCCGCCCGCCAGCTTGGCGAGCCGCTCCTGCAGCTTCTCGCGGTCGTAGTCCGAGGTGGTCTCCTCGATCTGGGCGCGGATCTGCTTGATGCGCCCCTCGATGGCCGCGGACTTGCCCGCTCCGTCGATGACCGTGGTGTTGTCCTTGTCCAGCACCACCTTCTTGGCGCGGCCCAGGTCCTCGAGCTTCAGGTTCTCGAGCTTGATGCCGAGCTCCTCGGTGATGGCCTTGCCGCCGGTCAAGATCGCGATGTCTTCCAGCATGGCCTTGCGTCGGTCACCGAAGCCGGGCGCCTTCACCGCGGCGGCGTGCAGGGTGCCGCGGAGCTTGTTCACGACCAGGGTGGCGAGGGCCTCCCCCTCGATGTCCTCGGCGATGATCAGGATCGGCTTGCCCGACTGGGCGACCTGCTCGAGCAGCGGCAGCATGTCCTTCATCACGCTCAGCTTCTTCTCGTGGATGAGGATGAGGCAGTCCTCGAGGACGGCTTCCATGCGCTCCGCGTCGGTCACGAAGTAGGGCGAGAGGTAGCCACGGTCGAACTGCAGCCCCTCGACGACCTCGAGGTCGGTCTCCATGCCCTTGGCTTCCTCGACGGTGACGACGCCGTCTTTGCCGACCTTCTCCATGGCCTCCGCGATGAGGCTGCCGACGGTCGGATCGTTGTTGGCCGCGATGGTGGCGACCTGGGCGATCTCCTTCTTGTCCTTGGTCGACTTCGACAGCTTGGCCAGCTCCCGGACGACCTGCTCGACCGCCTGGTCGATGCCCCGCTGGAGCCCCATGGGGTTGGCGCCCGCGGTCACGTTCCGGAGGCCGCCCCGGAAGATGGCCTGGGCGAGCACGGTGGCGGTGGTGGTCCCGTCACCCGCGACGTCCGAGGTCTTGGAGGCGACCTCCTTGATCATCTGGGCGCCCATGTTCTCGTAGTGGTCCCTGAGCTCGATTTCCTTGGCGACCGTCACTCCGTCCTTGGTGATGACGGGGCTGCCGAACTTCTTGCCGATGACGACGTTGCGACCCTTCGGGCCCAGCGTGACCTTGACCGCGTGGGCGATGACGTTGACTCCGCGCAGGAGCGCGGCACGGGCTTCCTCGTTGAACATGAGCTGCTTTGCCATGGATCTGTTCCTCCGGCGAATGTGGGCGAGCGGTTAGCCGCGACGGCGCGGGTGAGCTACGAGGGTCAGGAGGCGAGGATGCCGAGGACGTCCTCCTCCTTCATGATGAGAAGCTCCTCACCGTTCAGCTTGACCTCGCTGCCCGAGTACTTGCCGAAGAGCACGCGATCCCCGGCCTTGACGTCGAGGGGGGTCTTCTTGCCGGCTTCGGACACCCGGCCCTTGCCCACCGCGATGACCTTGCCCTCCTGGGGCTTTTCCTTTGCGCTGTCCGGGATGATGATGGCGCCGCGCCGAGCCGGTTCGTCCTCGATCCGCTTGACGAGTACTCGATCGTGCAGCGGGTGCAGTGTCGTGTGTTTTGCCTGAGCCATGGTTTCGGTCCCTCCCACCGTCACGCTAACCGCTCGGCCGACGGTGGGGATAGTGGACCAAGGTCTAATACCTGCAGGAGATCGCCGGAACTAGAGTCCACACATGGCGAACGCCGGCGCGGCGGAGGGCGAGAGCGTCTTCGCGGAGCGGTTCCGAGGCCACGAGGGACCCTACCACCTGTACGACACGGGAGATCGGCCCCTGATCCGCTCGGAAACCGGCGCCCACGTGCTCGGCGCCCTGCTCGAGGGTCGGACCCGTCTGGTCTTCCTGGACGACCCGGGCGCGGCGGAGGGCTCGGTGTTGAAGATGACCTATCCGACCCGCGAATGGCTGACCAGATCTACCGAGCCGAAGCCATGCTCCTGCGAGGACGTCCGATGCATGGGACGGCTGGTCATCACCCTGCACGACTCACACGCGGGCCCCCACTGGATGCTGACGTTCCGGGGTTAGTGCTATGACCCTGATGGGCACGATGGCCGAGCTGGCCAGGTCCGGGTTCGTCGAGCACTTCGGGGTGAGGGGCGACGAGCTGCAATCGTTCGATAGCGGGAGGACGTTCGCGGCGGACCAGGTCGTGATCCGCGAGTACCATCGCTTCGAGGGCGTCTCGGATCCGGACGACATGGCGATCGTCTATGCGATCGAAGGCGAAGGTGGCGCTCGCGGGACCCTGGTCGATGCCTTCGGGGCCTACTCGGACCCGACGGTGACCGTCTTCCTCGACCGGGTGGCGATTCGCGGGGCCGCCCGGTTCGAGGGAGGGCCCGGGGGATGCGCCTGGGTGTTCGACGAGCCCGGTACGGTCCGCGAGCCCTCGCGCTTCGGCAGCTACCACCATGGCTTTCAGGTGCCGGTCCCGTCCGACCCGTGGCACGACGAAGGCGGCGAGAGCGGCCCGGTCACGTAGTCGCGGCGCGGGGAGCGGCTGCTTCGTAGAGCCAATCCTGGGAGCGAAGGCCCGGCGGGCGGCCCCCTTCGGCCCGGACCGAGCGGCCGTCGGCGAGGATGCGGCGCGCCTTCACCGTATCGGCGAGCTGGATCTCGAGGATCTCGCGGATCTGCGCTTGCAGGCGGGGCTCCAGCACCGGGAAGGCGATCTCCACCCGCCGGTCCAGGTTGCGCGGCATCCAGTCCGCCGACGCCAGCAGGTACTCCGGTTCCCCCGCGTTCTCGAAGTGGAAGATGCGGGCGTGCTCGAGGTAGCGATCGACGATCGAGACCACCCGGATGTTCTCCGAGAGTCCCTCCACCTGCGGACGAAGACAGCAGATGCCGCGGACGATCAGATCGATCCTCACCCCGGCGCGGCTGGCCGCGTAGAGCTCCTCGATCAGACGCCGGTCCACGAGGCCGTTCATCTTCGCGACGATCCGTCCCGGGCGCCCGCTCCGGGCGTGTCGGGCTTCGCGCCGGATGCGCTCGACGAGCCCGTCGCGCAGGCCGCCGGGGGCGAGCAGCAGGTGGTGGAATCCGCGCGGGCGCGTATAGCCGGTGAGCAGGTTGAAGAGCTGGGTGAGATCCTCGCCGAACGACTCCCGGCTCGTGAAGAGCCCGAGGTCACTGTAGATGCCCGCGGTCCGGACGTTGTAGTTGCCCGTCGCGAGGTGGCAGTAGCGTCGGATGCCGTCGTGCTCCTGGCGGACGACCAGGCACGCCTTGCAGTGGGTCTTGAAGCCGGGAAGGCCGTAGACGACGTGGGCCCCGACCGCTTCGAGCGCGCGGGCCCATCGGATGTTCGCCTCCTCGTCGAAGCGCGCCTGGAGCTCCACCAGGACCGTGACCTCCTTGCCGTTCTCGACCGCGGTGTGCAGGGCGTGGGCGATCGGGGAGGCCGGACTCACCCGGTAGAGCGTCATCTTGATCGCGAGCACCTTCGGATCGACGGACGCCTCGCGGACGAACCGGGTCACCGCGTCGAAGGCGTGGTAGGGGTGGTGCACGAGGATGTCCTGGGCGCGGAGCGCGGTCCAGATGTCCGGCGCGTTCGCGAACGCGGGGACCGGGTGCGGCGGCTGCGCGCGGTCCTTCAGGCGGGGCACGTCGAGGGCCGCGTAGAGCTGGAGGAGATCCGAGAAGGCGGCGAAGCCTTCGTCTTCGTAGAGGTCCGGGGGCTGCAGCTCCAGCTCGTCGAGCAGCGTGGCCAGGATGTCGCGCGGGAGGTCGCCGTCGTACTGCAGCCGCACCGCGGCTCCGAGGCGCCGCTCGCGCAGGCCCTCCTCGATGCTCGCGAGGAGGTCCTCGGGCCGGCCCGGGGGCTGGAGATCGGCGTCGCGGGTGATGCGGATGGCATGGCTCGAGAGCACGTCGTAGCCGGTATAGAGCGTGGGCAGATGCAGGCGGATCACGTCCTCGAGCAGCATGAAGGCGTGCCGCCCGTCCGGGTCGGGGAGCGCGATGAATCGAGGAAGCCTCTGCCCGGGAACGTGGATCACCGAGAGACTCGTGTGCGGGAGCATGGAGGGCGCGGCCGATCGGATCGAGGCGACCAGACAGAGAGACCGGTTCCCGAGGTACGGGAAGGGATGGGCCGGGTCCACCGCGAGCGGGGACAGGACGGGCAGTACCGTGCGTCGGAAGTACTCTTCGAGGAAACGCCCCTGTGCTTCGCTGATCTCCTTGGGGCCGAGCAGGAGGATGCCCTCGGCGGCCAGCAGTGGCTGGACGTCGTCGCGGAAGCAGCGATGCTGGACCTGCACCAGCTCGTGCACGCGCGCGGCCACCGCGGTCAGGGTCTGCGAGGGTGTGAGCCCGTCGGGGCTCGCGGTCTGGATACCCGCCCGGATCTGCCGCTTCAGCATCGCCACGCGGACCATGAAGAACTCGTCCAGATTCGAGCTGAAGATGGCGAGGAACTTGACGCGCTCGAGCAGGGGCACGGTGGGATCGTGGGCCTCTTCGAGCACGCGCCGGTTGAACTCGAGCCAGGACAGCTCACGGTTCATGAACGCTTCGATCCGTAGTTCGGGGACGGCCATGGATACGAGCACGCTACCAGCGCCGCCGAGGGCTCCCCAGTGGACCTTGGTCGTATGCGAGATTGCCTGCGCGTCGGGGGAGGACTATAGTGACCCTGGATGTCGAGTTCGCTGCCCTTGTGGCGTCGCGCCGGCCTGGCCCTCCTCGCTCTGCTCTGGGTTGTGCCTTCCCCTCCCGCCCGCGCCGCCGCTCACGAGCTGGGCCGCCCCGGTGACTGGGGTGTCTGGCCGGCCGTCGTCGGGGCCGCCCTCGTCGTCGCCCTGGCGCTCCTGGCCATCCGGCTCGCGCGGGAGCGGGCGGGCCGGAGACGCGCGGAGCTGTCGCTCGGCGAGCGACTTCGCTTCGAGACCTTGCTCTCGGAGCAGGTGGCCACGTTCAGCCGGGTGTCGGGGGCCGACGTCGATCGGGCCATCCAGCGGGCGCTCCGGCGGATCGCCGATTTTCTCTCGGTGGACTGGGGCAACCTGACGGAGTACTCGGACGACAGCCAGACCGCCCGGGTCACCCACTGGTGGGTGGCCGAGGGAGTGGGGGCACAGCCGTCGGCGATCGGGTTCGAGGAGATCCCGTGGGTCGTGACCCGCTTGCGGCGGGGCGAGCTGGTCCGGTTCTCGACGACCGACGAGCTGCCGGCCGGCGAGGCGGCGGCGGACCGGCAAACGTACCGTCGGCTGGGCATCAAGTCGCAGGTCGCGGTGCCCCTGACCGTGGAGGGAGAGGTGGTCGGCGCCCTCGCGTTCAGCACCGTCGGGACCGAGCGCGTGTGGCGCGACGAGTTCGTCCAGCGGCTGCATCTCCTCGGGGACGTGTTCGCCAATACGCTCTCGCGCCGCCGGTCCGAGATGGAGGGGCAGCGACTGCTGCAGGATCTCGCCCACGTCGGGCGCGTCTCGACGATGGGAGAGCTGACCGCGTCACTGGCGCACGAGCTGAATCAGCCCCTGACCGCGATCCTGAGCAACGCGCAGGCTGCCCAGCGGATCCTCCACGCGGGCGGCGCGGACCTCGCGGAGATTCGCGAGATCCTGAGCGACATCGTCGAGGACGACAAGCGCGCCGGCGACGTGATCCAGCGGCTGCGCGGCTTCCTCAAGAAAGGCCAGCTCGAGTTCTCGACCCTCGACGTCGGCGAGCTGGTGAGTCAGGTGGCGCGGCTCGTGAGCAGCGACGCGATCATTCGTAACGTGGTCGTCCGGCTCGACCTGGCCATCGGGCTGCCTCCGATCGGGGGCGACCGGGTGCAGCTCCAGCAGGTGGTGCTGAACCTGCTCATGAACGGATTGGACGCGATGCGGGAATGTGACGCGGGCGAGCGGACCCTCGTGCTGCGGACATTCATGGCCAGTCCGGCCCGCGTCGTGGTGGCGGTGACGGATTCGGGAGTAGGCATCAAGGAGGCCAACCTGGAGCAGGTGTTTCACGCGTTCTACACCACGAAGCCCGACGGATTGGGGATGGGCCTGGCGATCGCCCGGTCCATCGTGGAGGCGCACGGAGGCCAGCTCGACGCGCGGAGCAACCCCGAAGGGGGCGCCACCTTCTCCTTCACGCTGCCCACCATCAAGGGAGCGGCGTGACCACCATGGCGGCGCCGCTGGTGTTCCTCGTCGACGATGACGCGTCCGTCCGCAAGAGCCTGGCCCGGCTCGTCAAGACCGCCGGGTACGAGGCCGAGCTCTTCGCGTCGGTGCGCGACTTCCTGGCTCGCGCCCCCTACGACGGTCCCTGCTGTCTGGTGCTGGACGTGCGCATGCCCGGCCTGACCGGGCTCGACCTGCAAGAAGCGCTCCGCGTTGCGGGGCAACGCCTGTCGATCGTGTTCATCACCGGCCATCGCGACGTCCCGGTGAGCGTCAAGGCCATGAAGGCGGGCGCCGTCGACTTTCTGACGAAGCCGGTGGATGCGGAAACGCTCCTGGAGGCCATCCGGCAAGCGGTGGCCCGGACCCTCACGGACCGGCGGCGGCAGGCCCGGGTGACGGAGATCCGGGGTCGCATCGCGACCTTGACCCCCAGGGAGGCGGCGGTCTTCGCGCTGGTGGTGACCGGGATGTTGAACAAGCAGATCGGGTCCCAGCTCGGCATCGCCGAGAAGACGGTCAAGGTGCATCGAGCTCGCGTCATGGAGAAGATGCAGGCGGGCTCCCTCGCGGAGCTGGTCCGCCTGGCCGACGAGGGGAGTGTGATCGCGGCCGGGTCGTGACCGGGCTCCGGGAATTGGACCAAGGTCCACTACCGTCCCCCTCGCGGTCCTGTAGGATTTCCTTCGAGATGTCATGGACAGGCCCAGCCCGTTGATCTCCATCGTGGACGACGATCCCTCGGTACGCCGAGCGCTCAATCGGTTGGTCGGATCCGCGGGCTACCTCGTGGAGACGTTCGCGTCGGCGGGAGACTTCCTCGGCTCGACCCCATCGACCCGCACCGCGTGCCTGGTCCTGGACATCTACATGGAGGAGATGACCGGATTCGAGCTCCAGGATCAGCTGGAGGCCGATCGGCTCGCCATCCCGATCATCTTCATGACGGCCCACGATGATCCCGCGACCCGTGAACGCATCAGGCGGTCCGGTGCCGCCGGGTACCTGGGGAAGCCATTCGACGGCCAGGCCCTGCTCGATGCCATCCTCCGGGTGGCCGGTCCGGGGGTCGAGCTCGCCTGAGCATCTCGCGCGCGGGCCCACCGGGATGAGATTCCCTCTCACGCCGGTGGCGGCATGTTCCCGCGAACCTCCGGGGCTGCCGCGGTAAGCTCTCCCGGTGAACCCTCGACTCGACGCCATGGTGGAAGCGGCCCGCGCCGGCGGGTCGATCGCGCTCGAGCATTACCGGCGGCAGGGCTTCGCGGTCTCGCTCAAGGCGGACCGCTCGCCGGTGACCGAGGCCGATCGCGCGGCCGAGCGCGCGATCCTCGACGTGCTGCGCGCCCGCTGCCCCGATCACGGGGCGCTCGGCGAGGAGCTCGGTGAATCGGGCCCGCGCGCGCGGCGCTTCATCGTGGACCCCATCGACGGCACCCGGAACTTCGTACGGCGCATTCCCACCTGGGCGGTGCTGATCGGGCTCGAGGAAGACGGCCAGGTGCTCGCGGGCGTCGTCTACCAGCCGGTCACCGGCACGCTCCACACCGCGTGGCGGGGGCAGGGCGCCTACCGCGACGGCGCGCGCATCCGCGTGTCGCCGGTGGACGCGCTCGAGCGCGCGCTGGTCGTGCACTCGTCGGTCAACTTCCTCCGGCGCAGCGCGTACTGGGACGGGTTCCTGCGCCTGGCCGATCGCACGCAGGTCCAGCGCGGCTTCGGTGACTTCTCGGCCTACCTCTGGGTCGCCGAGGGGCAGGGGGAGATCGCGCTCTCCACGACCGTGAAGGCGTGGGACGTGGCTGCGCTCAAGGTCCTCGTCGAGGAGGCGGGGGGCCGGCTCACGGATCTGGACGGCCGCTCCGGCATCTACGGCAGCACCGTCTTCGCCAGCAATGGCCTGCTGCACGACGCGGCGCTCGCCGCGATGGGAGAGGAGGAGCGCGCGTGAAGGCATTCAAGGATCGGGTCGCGGTGGTGACCGGCGCGGCGAGCGGCATTGGACTCGCGCTGGCCGAGCGCTTCGCGGCCGAGGGCGCGAAGGTGGTCATGGCCGACATCGAGGCGCCGGCCCTCGGGACCGCGGCCGAGGGATTGCGGCGGAGGGGCGCGACGGTGCTGCCACTGCGGGTGGACGTCTCGCGCCCCGAAGATCTGGAGCGGCTCGCCCGGGAGACCTACGACGCCTTCGGCGCGGCCCACGTGCTCTGCAACAATGCGGGCGTCGCGGTGCTGGGGGCAGTCCACGAGCATACGCTGGCCGACTGGCAATGGGTCATCAACGTGAACCTGTGGGGGGTGATTCACGGGGTGCGCGCGTTCCTGCCGCGCATGCTGGGCGGCGGTGACGAGGGGCACATCGTCAACACCGCGTCCATGGCCGGGCTCACCACCGCGCCGTTCATGTCGGTCTACGACGTCACCAAGCACGGCGTGGTCGCGCTCTCGGAGTCCATGTACAAGGAGCTCCAGCTGACCGGAGGGCCGATCGGGGTCTCCGTGGTCTGCCCCGGGCTCATCGACACCAACATCATGCGATCGTCGCGCAACCGGCCCGAAGATCTCGCCGAGGCGGGCAAGGCCGGGCCGATGGCCGAGGCCTTCGGGCAGGCGCTGGCGGACCGGCTCGCGGGCGGGTATCCGCCCTCCGAGGTGGCCGAGCAGGTGCTCGCGGGAATCCGCGAGGGCCGCTTCTACATCGTGCCCGCCCAGCCGGACGTGAAGGGCGCGATCGGCGTCCGCGCGCAGGATCTGATCGAGCTCAGGAACCCCACGGTGCGGCGGCCGTAGCGCCATGATCGCCCACCTCGACCACGTGGTCATCGTGGTGCGCGACTTCGAGATCGCGCTGGCCTTCTACACCGGACCGCTCGGCTGCGAGCCACTGGGCGTGGACGACTGGCGAGCGGGCCGGCGCCGCTTTCCCTCGCTGCGCGCGGGACGCACCATGATCAACGTCCACCTGGCGGGGCATCCGGTCGGGCTGGACGCGGTCAACATGCAGGTCGGGTCGGAGGACCTCTGCTTCGAGTGGAGCGGCCCGATCGAGGGGGCCATCGCGCGCCTCCGTGCCCACGGCGTGCCGATCGAGGTGGGGCCGGTCAAGCGCTTCGGGGCCCGGGGCCGCGAGGGCACATCGGTCTACTTCCGAGATCCCGACGGCAACCTGCTGGAGCTGATGAGCTACGACTGATCACCCGCCCCCTCCTCAGCGCTGGACCTCGGCTCGGCCGCCCGCTTGACAACCCTTCGTCGACTTTAGTAATAATAAATCGGAGTTTCATCATTAAGTAACCGGAGCCAACGCGGTGCCCACGCTCCTGACACTCAAGATCAACGGGGAAGAGCGCGATGTCCTCGCGCCGGCGCACAAGACCCTGCTCGAGGTGCTGCGCGAGGAGCTGAACCTCACCGGCACCAAGCACGGCTGCGAGCTGGGCGAGTGCGGCACGTGCACCGTGCTGCTCGATGGCGAGCCGGTGCTCTCCTGCCTGGCGCTGCCCGTCGAGTGCCAGGGACGCGAGATCAAGACCGTCGAGGGCATGGCCGAGGGCGGCCGGCTCCACCCGCTGCAGCAGGCCTTCGCGGAGCTGGGCGCGGCCCAGTGCGGCTACTGCACGCCGGGCATCCTCCTCACCGCGGAGGCCCTCCTCGTGGATATTCCCACCCCGACGCGCGACGAGATCAAGCGCGCCCTGGCCGGCAATCTCTGCCGCTGCACGGGCTATACGAAGATTCTGGACGCTGTCGAGCTCGCCGCCTTGCGGATGAAGGGGGCTCGGTCATGAAGAAGGACCGCTTCTCGATCATCGGCCAGTCGCTGCCCAAGATCGACGCCTGGGCCAAGGTGGTCGGCGAGACGAAGTTCGCCGACGACATGGTCATGTCGCGGATGGCCCACGGCAAGCTGCTGCGCAGCCCGCATCCCCACGCGCTGATCAAGCGCATCGACACGACGCGCGCCCGCGCGCTGCCCGGCGTCTACGCGGTGATCACCGGGCACGACCTGCCGCGGGTGAAGTTCGGCATCCTGCCGGTGTCCCAGGACGAGGAAGCGCTCTGCGTGGAGAAGGTGCGGATGGTCGGCGACGCGGTCGCGGCGGTCGCCGCGGTGGACGAGGAGACGGCGGAGCGCGCCACCCTACTCATCGAGGTGGAGTACGAGCCGCTCCGCGCCCTCATGTCCATCGAGGACTCGCTGAAGCATCCGGAGGTGCGCATCCACGAGTACGGTGACCGGCCGAACGTGCACAAGGCGGTGTCGCTGCAGTTCGGCGACGTGGAGGCGGCCTTCGCGTCGGCCGATCTCGTCCGCGAGGACGTCTTCTACTTCGAGGGCAACACGCATCTGCCGATGGAGCAGCACTCGGCGCTGGCCCAGTGGGGCGCCGACGGCAAGCTCACGCTCTGGTCCTCGACCCAGACGCCCCACTACGTGCACCGGCTGCTCTCCAAGATCCTGGACGTGCCCCAGGCCCACATCCGCGTGGTGGCGGCGCCGGTGGGCGGCGGCTTCGGCGGCAAGCTCGACCCGTTCGCCCACGAGATCGCCGCGTGCAAGCTCTCCCAGCTCACCGGCCGGCCGGTCAAGTTCACCCTGACGCGGGAGGAGGTCTTCTACGTCCACCGCGGCCGGCATCCGGTGCTGATGTGGATCAAGACCGGGTTCCGGAAGGACGGCGCGATCACCGGCATGCACTTCCGCTCCTGGCTCGACGGCGGAGCCTACGGCTCCTACGGGGTGGCCTCCACCTTCTATACCGGCGCGCTCCAGACCGTCACCTACAAGATTCCGGTCTACAAGTTCGAGGGCGCGCGCGTGTTCACCAACAAGCCGCCCTGCGGGCCCAAGCGCGGGCACGGGACGCCCCAGCCCCGCTTCGCGATGGAATGCCAGATCGACAAGGCGGCCGAGCAGCTCGGCCTCGATCCGGCCGACATGCGGCGCCGCAACCTGGCCGAGCCGTTCGTGAAGACCGCCAACCACCTGACCGTGACCACCATCGGCCTCGGCGAGTGCATCGACCGCGTGGTGGAGGCCTCCGGCTGGCGGGAGAAGCGTGGGAACCTCCCGCCGGGCAAGGGGATCGGCATCGCGTGCTCGTCCTACCTCACCGGCGCGGGCACCGCGATCTACTGGAACGACATGCCGCACTCCGGCGTGGTGGTCCGCGCCGATCGCAGCGGGCTCGTGGCGGTGCTCTGCGGCGCCACCGACATCGGACAGGGCTCGGACTCGATCCTGGCCTACCTGGTGGCGGAGGTGCTCGGGATCGAGCCGAAGGACATCCGCGTGCACCCGGCGGACACCGACCTCACGCCGGTGGATCTGGGCTCTTACTCCTCGCGCGTGACCCTCATGGCGGGCAACGCGGCGATCCAGGCCGCCGAGCGGCTGCGCGAGAAGATCTTCGCGGCGGTCGCGCGCAAGCTCGAGGTGCCGGCCGAGCGGCTCGCGGTCGGGGAGCGTCGCGTGTTCGTGGCGGACGATCCCGAGCACGGCGTCTCCTTCCCGGAGGCGGTGGTGCTGGCCGAGAGCATGTGGGGCGTGCTCGCGTTCCCGGGCTCCTACGCGCCGCCCAAGCGCGCGGGCAAGTACAAGGGCGGCGGCGTCGGGCCCTCGCCCTGCTACTCCTACTCGGCGTGCGTGGTCGAGGTGGACGTGGATCGCCAGACCGGGATGGTCACGCCCACCGAGGTGTGGATCGCCCACGACGTGGGCCGGGCGCTGAACCCGCTGCTCGTCGAGGGCCAGGTCGAGGGCTCGATCTACATGGGCCTGGGCGAGGTGCTGATGGAGGAGCAGGTCTTCCGCAAGGGCGTCCACAAGATTCCCTCGATGCTCGAGTACAAGAGCCCGACCACACTCGAGACGCCGGAGATCCACACCATCCTCGTGGAGAGCGACGATCCGGAAGGCCCGTTCGGGGCCAAGGAGGCCGGGCAGGGGCCGCTGCTGCCGGTGATCCCGGCGGTGGCCAACGCGGTCTACGACGCGGTCGGCGTGCGGATCGACGAGACGCCGATCACGCCCGAGAAGGTGACGAAGGCGATGGACGGCAAGCGCCAGGGGAAGTCGGCGCGGCTCGGGCC
>CAMLFJ010000006.1 GCA_946479205.1 uncultured bacterium
AGTGCGCGATCGGCATCGTGCCCACGGTTTCGGTGCCCAAGGCCAGCGCCAAGCGCGACCTCGCCCAGCGGTACATCGCGGTGCTCCTGTCCCCCGAGGGCCAGCTCTGCTTCGGGCAGTCGCAGTTCGCCGGTCCCACCAACAAGAAGGTGCAGCTCCCGCCTGACCTGGCGAAGCTCGTGCCCTACGGCCCGCTGGTGCAGCGCATGTTCTTCCCGGACACCGATCTGGTGGCGAGGAAGTTTCCCGAGTGGTCGGAGCGCTGGGGGCGCGAGATCGCGCGTTGACCCGGCCTTGTCCTCCACGGTGAGCGCGGCCGCGCCGGCGCTCACGGTGCGCCGGCTCCGCAAGTCGTTCGGGACCGTGGTCGCGGTGGACGAGGTCTCGCTCGACGCCGCCCCCGGCGAGTTCCTCTCCCTTCTCGGGCCCTCGGGCTGCGGGAAGTCCACCCTCCTCCGGATGGTCGCGGGCCTCGTCGAGCCCGACGGCGGGCAGGTCGTGCTCGCGGGCGAGGACATCACGCGGCTGGCCGTCCACCGCCGCAACCTCGGGCTGGTCTTCCAGTCCTACGCGCTCTTCCCCCACATGACCGTGTTCGAGAACGTCGCCTTCGGTCTCCGCCGGCGCTCGGTGCCACCGGCCGAGCTGGGCCCGCGCGTCGAGCGCATGCTGGAGCTGGTGCGGCTCGGCCCGCTCGGGGCCCGGCACCCGCGCGAGCTCTCCGGCGGCCAGCAGCAGCGGGTCGCGCTCGCCCGGGCCCTGGTCACCGAGCCCCGCGTGCTGCTCCTCGACGAGCCGCTCTCGAACCTCGACGCGCTCCTGCGCGACGAGATGCGCGTGGAGCTCAAGCGGCTGCAGGAGCGCCTCCGGACCACGATGATCTTCGTGACCCACGACCAGGCGGAGGCGCTCATCCTGTCCGACCGCGTGGTGGTGATGGAGGCGGGGCGGGTGGAGCAGATCGGCACGCCGGAGGAGGTCTACCGCCGCCCGGCCACCGCCTTCGTCGCGCGGTTTCTCGGCCGCGCGAACTTCCTCGCGGGCACCGTGGCGGAGAGCGGGGCGAGCGGCGTGGTCGTCGCGCTCGACGGGGGCGGGCTCTCGGTCGTGGCCGGCCCGCGTCCGGACCTGGTCCTGGGCCAATCGGTGCGGGTGGCGATCCGGCAGGAGGCCATCCGCCTCGAGCCGGCCGGAAGCGAGGCCGGGCGCCCCAACCACTTCGCGGCGACCGTCGTCTTTCACGCCTTCGCGGGGCAGGCGCACCACTACGTCGTCCAGCTCGCGGACGGGCGCGAGCTCGAGATCGCCGCGCCCGGGGCGGCGCGGCCCCTGACGCGCGGCGCCGCCACCCGCATCGCGTGGAGCCCGGACGACGTGATCCTGCTGCCCGGCGGCGCCGCGGGGCTGGGAGGGGCGCGGTGAGAACCGGACACGGCTGGTGGCTGCTCGCCCCGGCGCTGCTGCTCCTGCTGGTCGCGTTCGTGGTGCCGGTGGGAATGATGGTGCCGACGAGTGTCCGCCCGTACGTCCCGCTGGTGGGCATCACCGGCGGCTTCACGGCGCGCCACTACGTCAAGCTCCTCACCGACTCCTACTACCTCGAGATCATCGGGCGCACCCTCGCGCTCGGCCTCACCGTGACGTGCTCGACGCTGGTCGTCGGCTACCCGCTCGCCTTCTTCCTGGCGCGGACCCGCTCGCGCTGGCGGAACTGGCTGACCATCCTGGTGGTGTTTCCCCTCATGCTGAACCTGGTGGTGCGCACCTTCGGCTGGATCGCCCTGCTCGCCCAGAACGGGCTGGTGAACCAGGCGCTCCAGGCCCTGGGCGTGGTGGACGGGCCGGTGAAGCTGCTCTTCAACTTCGCCGGCCTCCTCATCGGCCTCACCCACATCTTCCTGCCGTTCATGGTGCTCGTGCTCATCGGCGCCATCCAGAACATCCCGCGCGACGTGGAGGACGCCGCCCGGGTGCTGGGCGCCTCCTGGGGCAGCGCGTTCCTCCGGATCACGCTGCCGCTGTCCGCGCCCGGGATCCTCTCGGGCTCGATCCTCGTCTTCGTCCTCACCATCAGCGCGCTGGTGACCCCGCGCCTCCTCGGGGGGCCGACCTACCAGGTGATGTCCACGCTGATCTACGACGAGTTCCTCCAGCGCCTCAACTGGCCGGCCGGCTCCGCGCAGTCCCTGCTGCTCACGGGCATGGTGCTGGCGCTGATCTACCTCTCGAGCCGTCTCGCCCGGCGGACCGGAGCGGGCGCGTGACCGCGGCCCGCGTGCGCACGTGGCTCCTGCGGGGGTGGGTCACCCTGGTCTTCGGCTTCCTGATGCTGCCGGTGGTCGTGATCGCGCTCGCTTCCCTGAGCCGCACCTCGTACCTGACGGTGCCGCCGCGCGGCCTGACGCTCCGCTGGTTCGCCGCGGTGCTCGGAGATCCCGAGTACGTGGACGCGATCGTCTGGAGCCTGCTCCTCGCCCTCGTCGCGACCGTCGGGTCCCTCGGGGCGGGGGTGGCCGCATCCTTCGCGCTGCTCCGGCGGCGGGTGGCCGGCGGCGCGGGCGTGGCCGCGCTGCTCAACGCGCCGCTCGTCTTCCCGGGCGTGGTGGTGGGCGTGGCCCTGCTGCAGTTCTACGCGCTCGTTCACGTCAACGGCACCTTCGTGGGGCTGGCCCTCGCCCACATGGTGATCACGGTGCCCTACGTGGTGCGGGCGGTGACCGCGAGCCTCCAGGGCATCGACCCGGAGCTCGAGCACGCCGCGCGCGTCCTGGGGGCGAGCGGGCCGGTCGCGTTCTTCACGGTCACGCTGCCCCTCATCCGGCCCGGCGTGGCGGCGGGGGCGCTCTTCTCCTTCATCGTGTCGTTCGACAATGTCCCGGTGTCGATCTTCCTGCTCGGGGCGGGCCAGATGACGCTCCCGGTGAAGATCTTCAGCGCCATCGAGTACGGGGTGGACCCGTCCATCGCGGCGATCTCCACCATGCTCATCGTGCTCACCGGCGCCGGGCTCGCGGTGGCCGAGCGCTGGATCGGGTTCCATCGCTTCGTCTGATCCTACCTCTATATAGAGGACACGCCATGACCGCGCTCACCACCGACCGCTTCGCCGACCGGATCGCCCTCGTCACCGGCGCGGCCAACGGCATCGGCCGGGCCAGCGCGCTGCGGCTCGCCCGGGAGGGCGCGGACCTCGTGGTGGTGGATCGCGAGGGCGATACGTTGCAGGGGGTGGCCCGCGAGATCGAGGCGGCGGGCCGGCGCGTGCTGCCGATCACCGCGGACTGGACCGATCCGGGCGCGGTGGAGGCGGCCTTCGCGGCCATCCGGCAGCGCTTCGGCCGCATCGACATCCTCTTCAACAACGTCGGCCAGAGCGCGCGCGAGCGCGCCACCGAGTTCCACCTCTCGGAGGAGGCGACGTGGCGCTTCGTCATCGAGGTCTCGCTGGTCGCGACCATGCGCGCCACCCGGCTCGCGGTCGAGGAGATGCGGGCCCGGCGCGGCGGCCGCATCGTCAACATGTCGACCGAGTCCGCTTTTTACGGTGACGTGGGCTTCGTGGACTACGCGGCGGCCAAGATGGGCGTGGTCGGCTTCACCCGCTCGCTCGCGCGCGAGCTGGCGCCGTTCCACGTCAACGTCAACGCGGTCTGTCCGGGCGCGATCCGCACCCGCGCCCACGATCGCCTGCCGAAGGCAGTCATCGACAAGGTGCGCACCAGCGTGCCGATGGGCTACGTGGCCGAGCCGGAGGACGTGGCCGGGGTGGTCGCGTTCCTGGCCAGCGACGACGCGCGCTACATCACCGGCCAGTCGATTCTCATCGACGGCGGCCGCTGGATGATCTGATTCCCCCTCACCCTGCCCTCTCCCCCTCGACGGGGGAGAGGGATCATTCATTGCACCCTCTCCCCTCATGGGGAGAGGGTAGGGTGAGGGGCGGTCTGGCCGAGGGGTGGTCTGGCCGTCAGATCAGTGGAACGTCCTTCCCCCATCCACCGCGAGCGCCGCGCCCGTGACGAACGACGACTCGTCGCTCGTCAGGTACAGCGCGGCCTGCGCGATCTCCTCCGGCTCGCCCGGCCGCCGGATCACGTAGCGGTCGAGGATCCGCGCCAGCTCACCCTCCGGATCCGCCGCGCCCTCCCACGATGACCGGAAGAGCGGCGTGTCGATGATCCCCGGGCAGACCGCGTTCACGCGGATGTGGTCGGCGGCGAGATCCACCGCGAGCGTCTTGCCGAACATGACCAGCCCCGCCTTCGCGGCGCAGTAGGCGGTCCGCTGCTCGAGCGGCCGCAGCGCGGCGCCGGAGGCGATGTTCACGATGGTCCCGCGCCCGGCCTGCTTCATCGCGGGCAGGGCGGCGTGGCACACGAGCATGGGGCCGGTGAGGTCGACCGTCAGGATCTGCGCCCACTCCTCCGAGGTCAGGATCTGCGCCCACTCCTCCGAGGTCATCCGCTCGAAGGGCCGCATGAGATCGATGCCGGCGCTGTTGACGACGCCGTCGAGCCCGCCCAGCGCCGTCGCGGCCTGGGCGACGGCGGCCCGCACCTGCCCCTCGTCGGCCACGTCGCAGACCAGCGTCGTCGCGCCGTCGACGCGCGCCTTCGCCAGGCGCGTCTCGTCGCGGTCGAGCATGGCCACCGCGGCCCCTTCCTGCCGGAACAGGCGCGCGGTCGCCAGCCCGATGCCCGAGGCCGCGCCGGTGACCAGCACGCGGCGGCCGCGGAGCCTCACGCGCGGGCCTCCGCGCGCAGGGCCGGGCGCACCGCGTCCGCCACCTCGTCGCAGCGCGCGAGCCACACCCGCGGGTGGCCGAGGATGTACTGGATCAGCTCCTCCAGCAGCGTGATGCGCGAGGGCCGACCGATGATCTGCGGGTGCATGGCGAGGCAGAAGTACCGGTCCTCGCGGTAGAGCACGTCGAACTCCCGGCGCCAGGCCTCGAACACCGCCGACGGCGCCTGCATGGTCCGTCCGGGCAGGGTGATCGAGTACTGGAAGAACGGCGCGTCGTCCAGCACCCAGGCGAACGGGAACTCGACGAGGTCGGTGAGCTTGCCGTCGATCCGGTGGAGATACGGCGAGTCGTCGTCGAAGTAGTTCGAGGAGTAGCCGAACCCGTACTCGCCGAGCATCCGGAGCGTGTGGGGGCTGAACTCCGCGGCCGGGGAGCGGTAGCCGACCGGCTTCCGTCCCGTCATGCGCGTGATGATCTCGATGCCCTTGTCCATCTCCTCTCGCTCCTGCTCGAGGGTGAGGTTGACGATCCAGGCGTGCGACCAGGAGTGGTGCGCGATCTCGTGGCCGGCCTTCAGGATCGCCTCGACCATCGCCGGGCGCTGCTCCATGACCAGGCCCGGCACGAAGAACGTCACCCGCAGGCCGTACCGGGCGAGCAGGTCGAGGATGCGCGGCATGCCCACCTTCCAGCCGTAGGCGCCCTGGCTCATCACGATGGGGCGCTCGGCGTTCTTGGGGTCGCGGGCGGTCCACATCGTCTCCGCGTCGATGTCGAAGCTGAGGAGGACCGGGAAGCCCTTGGGCGAGAGCGGCATGACGTGTCTCCTAGAGAGGCATCGGGCGCGCGCACGGGCGCTCGCGCTCGAGGTGACCGGCCAGCGCGAGGACGCGGCGGTCTCCGTACCAGGGGCCGACGATCTGCAGGCCGATGGGCAGCCCGTCGGAGGACCAGCCGCCCGGCAGCGAGATCGCCGGGTGGCCGGAGAGGTTGAAGGGCCAGAGATAGGGATACCAGGCACCGCGGATCGTGCCGGCTTCCTCGCCCGCGATCGTGATCGGCTTGAACGCGTCGTGGTCGACGGCGAGCGCGGGCCGGGACAGGGTCGGCGAGAGCAGGAAGTCGAAGCGCTGGAGCAGCGCGTTCACGCGGCGGTAGACCGCGGTCCGCTGGCCGAGCGCGTTCACCCAATCCACCGCCGACCACTGCGCGCCCCGCTCGATGGACTCGCGCAGGCTGACCGCCACCTTGTCTCCGAATTTCGCCATGTGCGAGCCCACGCGCGCGGCGAGCCCGGCCTGTAAGCCGATCAGGAACGTGCGCTCGAAGGCCGACATGTCCTCGTCCACGGTCTCGACGTGAGCGCCCCCGCCTTCCAGGTGGCGCACCGCGGCCTCGCAGGACGCGAGGACCTCCGGATCCACGAGCCGATTGCCGACCCTCGGCAGCCAGCCGATCCGCAGGCCGCGCACCGAGACGTCGCGCGGATCGTCGGCGGGCTCCGGGCGCGAGTAGGGGTCGCCCGCGTCGAAGCCGATGAGCGCGTCGAGACACGCGGCGGTCTCCGCCACCGTCCGCGCCATCGGGCCGATGTAGGACGTCGAGGAGAAGAGGTCGGACTGGTGCACGTGCGGGACGCGCCCGAGCGTGGGCTTGAGGCCGACGATGCCGCAGCACGAGGCGGGCAGACGGACCGAGCCGCCGCCGTCGGTGCCGAGCGCCAGCGGACCCTGGCCGGTGGCGACCGCCGCGGCGGCCCCGCCCGACGAGCCGCCCGCGGTGCGCGAGAGATCCCAGGGATTGCGCGTGGCGCCGAAGAGCGGGCTGTCGGTCAGCGGCTTGTGGCCGAACTCCGGCGTGGTCGTCTTGCCGATCAGGATGGCGCCGGCCTCGCGCAGCCGCCGGACGGGGACCGCGTCCTCGCCCGGCACCTGGTCGGCGAAGATCAGGGAGCCCATCGTGGTCCGCACGCCCTTCGTGAAGAGCAGATCCTTGACCGAGAACGGCACGCCGTGGAGCGGCCCGAGCGGCTCGCCCGCCCGCACCGCGGCCTCCGCGCGGCGCGCCGCCTCCCGCGCCTCGTCGGCGGTCACGGTGATGAACGCGTTCACGGTCGGCTGGAGGGCCTCGATCCGCGCGAGCACCGCCTCCACCACCGCGACCGGCGAGACTTCCTTGGTCCGGATGCGGCGGGCGAGCGTGAGCGCGTCGGCCTCGAGCAGGCTCCTATCCAAGCGCGGCCTCCTGGTAGGCGACCTCGCCGCCCACCACGGTCGCCGACACCGGGATCTTGCCGATCTGGTGCGGCGCCTCCTTCAAGGGATCGGCGCCGAGCAGCACCAGGTCGCCCAGCTTGCCGACCTCGATGGTGCCCTTCACGCGCTCCTCGAAGGCGCCCCGCGCCGCGTTCGCGGTCACGGTGGAGAGCGCCTCCCGCACCGCGATCCGCTCCGGGTCGTTCAGCACCTTGCCGGAGCTGGTCACGCGCGCCGCCGCGCTCTGCACGCAGAAGAGCGGGCTCACCGGCGTCACCGGGCAGTCGGAGTGGAGCATCGGCCGGATCCCCGCCCGGAAGGCCGAGCCGACCGGGTCCAGCACCTGCACCCGGTCCGGGCCGAGGAAGCGGTCGCGGTGGCGATCGCCCCAGTAGTAGACGTGGTTGGCGAAGAAGTTCGGAATGACGCCGAGCCGGGCGATGCGCTCGAGGTGCTCCGGGTGGCACACCTGGCAGTGCTCGATGCGGTGACGGTGGTCGGCCTTCGGGACGGCCTGCAGCGCCCGCTCGTAGGCGAGCAGGACCGAGTCGATCGCGGCGTCGCCGTTGGCGTGGATCGCGATCTGGTAGCCGCGGCGGTGGAGCGTCAGCACCATCTCGTCGAGCTCGGCCTGCTCGTAGATCAACCAGCCCTTCTCGCCCTCGTTGCAGTAGTAGGGCTCGCGGAGGGCCGCGGTGATGCCCTGGATCGAGCCGTCCGAGACGATCTTGCACCCGGCCACCCGCAGGCGCTCGTCGCCCGAGCCCGGCGCGGGCGCGAAGTCCAGCTCCTTGAGGTAGTCCCACTGCATGAACATGTTCACGCGCAGCTTGAGCGCGCCGGAGGCGTGCATCTTCCGGTAGGTGTCGAGGATGTCGATGCCGCGCAGGCGGCTCACGTGCGCGTCGTGGATGGTGGTCACGCCCTGGCGGAGGAACTCGTCCTGAGCCCGGCGGAACGAATCGGCCAGCTCGGCCTCCTCGTAGGCGGGGATCAGCCTGGTGACCAGCGTCTGCGCGGGCGCCTCGTAGAGCACGCCGTCCGGCTCCGCGCTGCCCTCGAACCGGCCGATGCGCCCGCCCGGCGGGTCCGCGGTGCCCGCGGTGATGCCCGCGAGGGCGAGCGCCTTGCTGTTCGCGACCGTGAGGTGGCCGGAGTTGTGCCAGATCACGATGGGGTGCTCGGTCGACGCCTGATCGAGATCGCGGCGGGTCGGATGCCGCATGTCGCGCAGGCCGGTGTCGTCGTAGCCGCGCCCGAGGATCCAGCGGTGGGGCGGCAGGGCCGCGGCGGCCTGGCGGACGCGCGTCACGATGTCGGCGATGGTCTCGTTCGGCGGCGTGCGCGCGTCCACGCCGATGAGCGCGGTGCCGTAGCCGACCATGTGGTTGTGCGGCTCGATGAAGCCGGGCAGCACGGTGCGCCCGCCCGCGTCGACGACGCGCGTGCCCGGCTGCCGGAAGGCGAGCGCGTCCTGGTCGCGGCCCACCGCGACGATCCGGCCCCCGCGGATCGCCACCGCGGACGCGGGCGCGGCGCGGCCGTCCATGGTCAGCACGTTCGCGTTGGTCACGATCAGGTCCACGCGGTCTCCTTCACGAAGGTCAGGACGGGTCAGGACACGCCGCTGCCCCGGAAGCCGCCGCGCAGCCGCGGGTCGAGCAGGTCCCGGAGCCCATCGCCGAGGAGGTTGAGCCCCATCACCACGATGGCGATGCAGCAGCCGGGGAAGAACATGAGCCAGGGCGCGGCCTCGATGTAGTTGCGCCCCTCGGCCACCATCGTGCCCCAGCTCGGCACCGACGGCGGGGCGCCCGCGCCGAGGAAGCTCAGGATCGCCTCGGTCAGCACCGAGACCGCGAACGTGAACGAGGCCAGCACGAGCAGCGGGGCGAAGATGTTGGGCAGCACGTGCCGCGCGATGAGGCGGCCGTCCGGGGCGCCGAGGGCGCGCGCGGCCTCGACGTAGGTCAGGGCCTGCACGGTCAGCGTCGAGCCGCGCGCGAGGCGCGCCGCGCTCGGCGCGTAGGCGACCGAGAGCGCGATGATGACGTTGGTGACGCTCGGGCCCAGCGCGGCCATGAGGGTGATCGCGAACAGGACCGCCGGAAAGGCCATCAAGCCGTCCACGATTCGCATGATGAAGCCGTCGATCCGCGGGTAGTACCCGGCCGCCACTCCCAGGGGCACGCCGAGCAGCAGGCTCAAGGGCACCACGATCGCCCCGATGGTCAGCGTGAGACGCGCGCCGAAGACCGCCCGGCTCAGGATGTCCCGACCGAGGTCGTCGGTGCCGAAGGGGTGGGCCGCGCTCGGCGCCTGCAGCCGCTCGGTCGGCCGCATGCGGTTCGGGCCATAGGGCGCGATCTGGTCGGCGAAGACGGCGAGGACGATCAGGGCGCCCAGGATGCCGAGCCCCGCGATCGTGTAGCGGCTGCGCCAGAGCCGGGCGAGGCGCGGCCGGGATCGCGGGCCGGCCCAGACCGCCGGGCTCGGCTCAGTAGCGGACGCGGAGGCGGGGGTCGAGGTAGGCATACGTGAGGTCGACCAGGAGGTTCATGACGATGAAGATCATCGCCACGAACATGAGGACCGCCTGGATCAGGGGGTAGTCGCGATTGAGCAGCGCGGTCGCGGTCAGGCGCCCGAGCCCGGGCAGCGCGAAGATCGTCTCCACGACCACCGCGCCGCTCACGAGGGCGCCGAAGCCGAGCCCCACCACCGTCACCGTCGGGATCAGGGCGTTGCGAAGGGCGTGGCGCAGCACGATCGCGCGGCGGCCGATGCCCTTGGCGTGGGCGGTGCGGATGTAGTCCTCACGCAGCACCTCGAGCATGCTCGAGCGCACCATGCGCGCGGTGAGGGCCATCTGGATGAGGCCGAGCGAGACCGCGGGCAGGATCATGTGGCGCAGGAAGGGGCCGAGCCCGTCCGCGAGCGGACGGAACTCGCCGACCGGCAGCCAGCCCAGCTTGACCCCGAACGAGAACACCAGGAGCAGGCCGAGCCAGAAGGCGGGGATCGAGAGGCCGGCGAGGGCCAGGGCCATCGCGGCCTGGTCCACCCACGTGTTCGCGCGCACCGCGGCGAGGAGGCCGAGCGGGATCGCGAGGGCGAGGGCGAAGAGCTCCGCGACGATGGCGAGCGAGATCGTGGGCTCGAGCCGCTCGAGGATCGCGGTCGTCACCGGGCGGCCGAGGAAGATCGACTGCCCGAAGTCGGCGCGCGCCAGCCGGCCCAGGTAGCGCGCGAACTGCACGTGGATCGGCTGGTCGAGCCCGAGGTACTGCCGGGTCTTCTCGATCTGCTCCCGGCTCGCGTTGTCGCCCGCGAGCAGGGCCGCCGGATCGCCCGGGGTGAGGCGAAAGAGGACGAACCCGACCACCGCGACCACGAGGACGACCGGGATCGCGCTGGCCAGGCGCCGGGCGAGGTAGCTCCTCACTTCTTGCCGTCGAACCAGACTCCGAAGTAGATCGGGCTGCCGATGTGCTGGGAGCCCTTCACGTGCGGCCCCACCGTGTTGAGGGTGGCGAAGTTGCCGAAGGGGAAGAGCGGCACCTCGTCCCAGAACCAGCGGTGGAAGTCGTCCCGGATCTTGGCGATCTCGGCCGCGCTCGTGGTCTGCAGCCGCCGCTCGAGCAGCTCGTCGCGCGCCGGGCTCACGAAGAAGCCGGAGGCGGGATGCTGCGGGTTGTTCCAGGTGGGGGCGACGAGGTCGTTCTGGTACCAGACGTTGAACGCGTTGTACATCGCGCTGTGCTTTTTCTCCCAGCGCTTCTGCACCATCACCGTCCAGTCCATGATCTGCAGATCCACCTTGAAGAGCTTGCTCTCGTCGAGCTGCTGCACCGCCACCTGGATCTGGCGCCCGCCGGGCAGGCTCACCGGCACCGAGATCACCTGGATCGCCACCGGCGGCGTGAGCCCGGCGGAGAGGATGAGCTCCTTCGCCTTCGCGAGATCGCGCTTGGCGTAGGTGTCGTACCCGATCTTGCTCACCCACGTGGTCTGGTTCGGGAAGAACGGGCTCGAGTTGAGCGTGTAGAGCCCCTTGGGCGCGATCGCGGCCAGCATCTCCTCCGGCTCCAGCACCGCGGCCACCGCCTGGCGCATCGCCTTCTTGTCGAAGGGCGCGATCGTGGTGTTGAAGGTGATCTCGGTGCGCCCGCCGTAGGGGTTCACCTGCGCCACCACCGCGGAGCTGCCCTTGATCTGGGCCATCTGGTCGAGCGGCAGGAGCATCGCCAGGTCGTAACGGCCGGTCAGCGCGCCCGCCACGCGGCCGGCCGCCTCCGGCACGAAGTTGTGGTGGATGCGGTCGAAGTAAGCGGTCTTGTTGCCCGCGAAGCCGGAGAGCGGCTCCTTGCGGGCCGCGTACTTGTCGAAGCGCTCGAGCACGATGCGCCGGTCGCGCTCCCAGCTCACGAACTTGAACGGGCCGGTGCCGATGACGTCCTTCTCGTTCACGCGGTCCTTGTCGCCGGGGTAGCGGTCGAGCACCGACTTCGGGAAGATCACCGGCTGCACGCCCTCCACCATCGAGAGCGCCTCGAGCATCGCCCCGAAGGGCCGGGACAGCTTCATCCGGACCGTCAGGTCGTCCACCCGCTCGAGCGCGGTGAGGCGCGACTTTATGTGCGGGGCCCACGTGCCGTCCCGGCTGAGCCAGCGCTGGAGCGAGGCGACCACGTCATCCGATTTCAGAATTTCGCCGTTGTGGAAGGGCACGCCCTTGCGGAGCACGAAGGTCCAGGTGAGCCCGTCCGGGCTCACCGTCCACTTGTCGACGAGCATCGGCTTCGGCACGAGCCCGGCGTCCGGCGCGAACAGGCCCTCCTGCACGTTGTCCACGATGTGCGACTTGGCGCTGATCGTGTCCGCCATCGCGTCCAGAGTGAACGGGCTGAGGTCGTAGGCGACCTCGTACGTGCCGCCCGGCTTCTGAGCCGCGGCGGGACCGGTGAGCGTGAGAACGGTGACGAGCGCGACGGCGAGCAGCGAGACGATCCGGGATGGAGCCAGCGAGCGCGACATGGTGCCTCCTATTTGACCGCGAGGGGCGGGGCGACCGAGGGCCCGACGTTACCCGTGGCACCAGGAGGTGTCAAGGCACGCGCCCTCCACCCTCTCCTCTCGGGGGAGAGGGCAGGGTGAGGGGCGTTTCTCCCCCTCAGCGCCCTCCGCGCTCGGCCGCGAGCACCGCGGCGAAGGTCTCGATCAGGCCCTCCAGCTCGGCGTCCGCCATCGGGGTGGAGAGGCAGCCGAGGCCGGTGACCGACATGAGCACGCCGCGCTCCATGAGCCCGCGGATCAGGCGCTGCAGGCGCGCCTCCTCCTCGGGCGTGGTGCGGGAGCTGCGGTAGTCGATCAGCTCGCGATCGGTCGGGTGCACGCGGAAGAGCGAGCCCAGGCCGGTGACCGCGCCGGGCACGTCCGCGCGCTTGAAGCACGCCTCCAGGCTCGCGCGCAGTTTGGTCCCCAGCTCGTCGAGCTTCGTGAAGGCCTCGGGCGTCAGCAGGCGCATCCCGGCGAGGCCCGCGGCCATGGTGACCGGGTTGGCGTTGAACGTCCCGCCGTGCGGCGCGGCCGGCTTGCCTCCGGTGGGATCGAAGACCGCCATCACGTCGGCCCGGCCCGCCACCGCGCCCACCGGGAAGCCGCCGCCGATGATCTTGCCGAGCGTGGTCAGGTCCGGGGTGACGCCGAAGAGGCCCTGGGCGCCCTCGTAGCCCACCCGGAACGTGATGACCTCGTCGAAGATCAGCGCGATGCCGTGGGTGGCGGTCACCTCGCGCAGGGCGCGGAGGAAATCGCGGTGCGCCGGAATCAGTCCCACCCGGTTCGGGATCGGGTCGACCAGCACGGCCGCGAGCTGATTGGCCTCGCGCTCGATGCGCGCCACCGCCAGCTCCGCGTGGTTGAACGGCAGCACGACCACGTCCTCGAGCACGGCCGGCGGCACGCCCCGCGAGTGGGCGGTGCTGGCGGGCGCGGCGAGGCTCCCCCAGTTCTCGGGCGAGGAGCCCAGGCTCACCTCCGCGTAGTCGTAGGAGCCATGGTAGGCGCCCTCGAACTTGGCGATCTTCGGGCGGCCGGTCCAGGCCCGCGCGCCCTTGATCGCCATCATCACCGCCTCGCTCCCCGAGTTGGTGAAGCGCACGCGCTCGGCGGAGGGCAGGCGCTCGCAGAGGAGCGTGGCCAGCTCGACCTCCTCCGGGGTGGGCAGCGGGAACGACGCGCCCAGCGCGAGCCGCCGCGTCGCCGCGTCCACGATCGCCGGATGGGCGTGCCCGTGGATCAGCGCGGTGTAGTTGTTCAGGCAGTCGAGGCGGCGATCGCCCTCCACGTCCGTGATCCAGCAGCCGTCGCCCGACGCCGCGTAGGGCGGGTAGGGCGCCATGTAGACGGTGGTGCGCGTGTTGCCGCCGGGCATCACGCCCTGGGCCTGCGCGAAGAGCGCGGCCGACTTCGAGCCCGGCGCGGCCCAGCGTCGGGTTTCCGCCAGCGCCTGCGGGGCCTTCGTTCCGGTGGTGGGGGTCATGGGGATCCTCCGCGGGCGATTATAAGAGGAAAGAGGCGGTCGGGGCTGCTTGCCTTGACAGGGGCGGGCGCGCCGAGCAGTATCCGGGCGTGAGCGGCTCGGCGCTGGTCCACGTCGTCGTCAGCGGGCTCGCGACCGGCTGCATCTACGCGCTGGTGGCCCTGAGCCTCGTCATCGTCTACAACGCCACGCGCACCGTGAACTTCGCCCAGGGGGAGATGCTCATGGTCTCCGCGTTCGTGGCCTGGTCCGCGCAGCACGCGGCCGGGCTCCCGCTGCTGGCCGCGCTGGCCTGCGGGGTCGGGGCGGGCGGGCTCCTCGCGTTCCTGGTCGAGCGCGCGATCATCCGGCGCGCGGTCTCCGCGACCCACTGGGACGTGCTGATCATCACGCTCGGGCTGTCGCTGGCGCTGCGCGCGGCGGCCGGCATCGTGTGGACCAACGAGGAGCTGCCGTTCCCGGCCTTGTTCTCGAACCGGCCCATCGCGCTCGGCCCGGTGCGGGTCGCGCCGGTGTCCCTCGGTGTCATCGGCGCCTCGCTGGTCCTGATGCTCGCGCTCGTCGCGCTCTTTCGCGCCACGCGCTTCGGCCGGGCCATGCGCGCGGTCGCGCAGAACCAGACCGCGGCGCGCCTGATGGGCATCAGCGTGGAGCGCGTGTACTCCGGGGCGTGGGTCCTGGCCGCGGTGGTGGGCGGGGTGGCGGGCGTGCTCATCGCCCCGGTGACCTTCCTCTCCACCAAGATGGGGCTGATCGCGATCAACGGGTTCACCGCGGCGGTGCTCGGCGGGTTCGGCTCGCTGCCCGGCGCGGTGGCGGGCGGCATGCTCCTCGGCGTGATCGAGAACCTGGCGCCGCTCTACCTGCCGACCGGCATCCGCTACTCGGTCCCCTTCCTCGTCATGATCGGCATCCTGGTCGCGCGCCCGCGGGGCCTCTTCGGCCACCTCGAGCGGAGGAAGGTCTAGTGCGGGTCGCGGCGTGGGCGCTGGCGGCGGCGGCCGCGCTCGCGTGGCCGCTGGTGGCGCCCGGATACTTCGTGTTCCTCGCGACCCTGGTCGCGGTGAACGCGATCGTGGCCATCGGCCTCAACCTGCTCTCGGGCTACACGAACCAGCTCTCCTTCGGCCACGCGGGCTTCCTCGCCATCGGGGCCTACACCGCGGCGATCCTCACCCTGCGGGCGCCCGCGCTGCCGGTGCCGCTGACCCTGCTCGCGGCCGGGCTCGTCACCGCGCTCGTCGGCCTGGCGCTCGGCATCCCGTGCCTCCGGCTCGACGGCCTCTACCTGGCCATGGCCACGCTCGCCTTCGGCTTCGTGGTGACCGAGGCGATCACGAACCTCGACTGGCTGACGCGCGGCAACGACGGCCTGCGCGTGCCCTCGGCCCGGCTCGGCCCCTGGGTGCTCGCCACCGACCGCGCCCGCTACTACCTGGCCCTCGCGGTGGCCGCCGCCATGATCCTGGCCGCGCTCAACGTGGCGGCCACGCGGACCGGGCGCGCCTTCCTCGCCATTCGCGCCAGCGAGGTCGCGGCGCAGGCGAGCGGGATCAACGCGGCCGCCTACAAGACGATCGCGTTCGTGCTCTCCGCGTTCTACACCGGGGTGGCGGGCGGCCTGTTCGCCTTCGTGGTGGGATTTCTCTCCCCGGACGCGTTCGACGTGTTCCTCTCGGTGGACTTCCTGGTGATGATCATCCTGGGCGGGCTCGGCTCCGTCTGGGGCTCGGTGGCGGGGGCGGCCGTCGTCACCGTGCTCAACGACTCGCTGGCCGGGTTCCAGACGTATCGTCCGCTGATCTTCGGCGCGATCATGATCGTCTGCATGCTGTTCGCGCCGGGCGGGCTGGCCGCGGTGACAAGGAGGCAGTCATGAGATCACGTAGGCCACTGGGAGGGCGACTGGGCATCTTCATCGTCGTCGGGGTGATCGCGGCGCTCGCCGGGCTGGCCGGCCCGGCGCCGGCCGCGGCCGAGCCCGGCGTGACCGACACCGAGATCCTGCTGGGCGGCTCCAACTCGTTCTCCGGGCCGCTCGCCTTCACCGGCACCCAGCTCACCAAGGCCGGCGTCGACCTGTACTTCCGCGTGCTCAACGACGCGGGGGGCGTCCACGGCCGCAAGATCCGCACGATCTACTACGACGACGGCTACCGGCCGCAGGACGCGGTCGCGAACACGAAGAAGCTGGTGGAGCAGGACGCGATCTTCGCGGTGATCGCGCCGCAGGGCTCGCCGCCGGTGGTCGCCACCCTCGACTATCTCGAGCAGGCCAAGGTCCCGATGCTCTTCCCGTTCCAGAGCTCGACCGCGACGCGCAACCGGAAGTACGTCTTCAGCGGGCTCGTGCTGAGCGACCGCCAGTCGCGCATGATGATCGACTACCTGGCCGGGCCGCGGAAGTTCAAGCGGTTCGCCGCGCTCTACCAGGACGACGAGTACGGCAAGTCGTTCCTCACCGCGTTCGAGGCCGATCTCGGCCGTCACGGTCTCAAGCTGATCGCGACCGAGCCGGTGAAGCGCGGGGTCACCGACGTGAGCGCGCAGACCGCCAAGCTCCAGGCCGCCAAGCCCGAGGTCACGTTCCTCGTGCTGACGCCGGGCCCCGCCGCGCAGGCGCTCAAGGAGCGGCAGAAGATCGGCTGGACGGATACCCTGATGGTCTCGACGGGGCCGCTCACCGACGAGACCTATCTGGGCCTGGCCGGCGACGCCTCCGATGGGGTCGAGGGGCTCGCCACGCTGCCGGATCCCCTGCGCTCCGATCAGCCCGGCATCAAGCTCTACCGGGACCACCTGCAGAAGTACGTGGGCAAGAACGAGCCGAACCGCTACTCGCTGTCCGGATACCTGGCCGGCATGCTCTTCGCCGAGGCCGCCAAGCGCGCAGGCCGCACCCTCACCCGCGACGGGCTCGTGGCCGCGCTCGAGACCCTCAAGGGCTTCGAGACCGGCATCGTGCCGCCGATCACCATCGGCCCCGAGCACGACACCCAGAAGCAGGGGTTCTGGGTGCGCGTGGAGGCCGGGCGCTTCAAGCCGCTCTCGGACTGGCTCAAGTCCGACCCGTGACGCGGCCGCCCGCGCCGCTGCTCGACATCGAGGGCCTGTCGATCCGCTTCGGCGGCCTGGCCGCGCTGAGCGACGTGGATCTCGCCGTCCGGGCGGGGGAGATCTTCGCGCTCATCGGACCCAATGGAGCCGGGAAGACCACCGTGTTCAATGTGCTCACGGGACTCTACCGGCCGTCGGCCGGCCGGGTGCGCTTCGACGGGCAGGACCTCCTTGCCTGTGCGCCGCACGCGGTGGCGCGCCTCGGGGTGGCGCGGACCTTCCAGAACACCGAGGTGTTCCGCGGCCTGTCCGCGCTCGACAACGTGCTGATCGGGGCGCACGCGCGGCTGCGGGGCCGGGTGGTCGCTGCCGCGCTCGGGCTGCCCGGGGTGCGCCGGGAGGAAGCCCGCGCGCGGGATCGGGCGCGGGCCCTCCTCGGGCGCGTGGGCCTGGGCGACGTCGCGGGCCGCGACGCGGCGGGGCTGCCGCTCGGGCTCCAGAAGCGGGTCGAGCTGGCCCGGGCGCTGGCGCTCGAGCCCCGCCTGCTCCTGCTCGACGAGCCGGCGGGCGGGCTCAACCCCACCGAGACCCAGGAGCTGATGCGGCTGATCCGCAGCCTGCGAGACGACGATCGCCTGACGATCCTGCTGGTCGAGCACAACATGGACCTGGTGATGGGGGTCTCCGATCGGGTGGCGGTACTGCAGCATGGGCGCCGGCTGGCCGAGGGGACGCCCGGCGAGGTCAGCCGGGACCCGGCGGTGGTCGCGGCCTACCTCGGCACCGAGGACGATTGAGGGGATGAGCGAGCTGCTCGCCCTCGACACGGTGTCGGTCGCCTACGGCAAGCGCCGCGCGCTCGACGGCGTGTCGCTCACGGTCGGCGCGGGGGAGATCGTGACGCTGCTCGGCGCCAACGGCAGCGGCAAGAGCACCACGCTGCGGACGATCTCGGGGCTGGTCCGTCCGAGCGCCGGGCGCGTCGTCCTCGACGGCCGCGACATCACGCGGGCCGCGCCGGACGCCATCGTCACGGCCGGCGTCGGACACGTGCCCGAGGGGCGCGAGATCTTTCCCGAGTTCACGGTGCGCGAGAACCTGCTGGTGGGCGGCCACACCGTCCCCCGCGCGGGCCTCGCGGAGGCGACCGAGCGCGCGTTCGCGCTCTTTCCGGTGCTCCGCGAGCGCGCGCGCCAGCTCGCCGGGACCCTGTCGGGGGGCGAGCAGCAGATGCTCGCGATCGCCCGCGCCCTGATGACCCGGCCGCGCCTGCTGCTCCTCGACGAGCCGTCGCTCGGATTGTCCCCGCGGCTGGCCCGCGAGATCTTCGCGGTCATCGCCCGCCTCAGCGCGGAGGGCGCGACCATCCTGCTCGTGGAGCAGAACGCGCGCCGCGCCCTCGCCCTGGCCTCCCGCGCCTACGTGCTGGAGACCGGGCGCGTGGTGGTCAGCGGCCCCGCGCGCGAGCTGGCCGCCGATCCACGCATCCGCGCCGCCTACCTCGGCCTGGCCGAGCCGACCGGCCCCCGAGGGGAGCGGGCCTGAAGGAGACCGCCATGCCGTTCATCGCGTCGAATGGGCTCACCGAGGCGGGCAGCAGCCGAACCATTCAAGTTGGGGGGGAGGCCGGGGGCATGACGGTGCACTACCACGACGTGGGCCGCGGCGACCCGGTGCTGTTCCTGCATTCGTATGGCCCGGGCACCACCGCGTGGATCACGTTTCACAAGATCATCGGCGCGCTCTCGCCGCACTTCCGGTGCATCCTCATGGACCTGCCGAACTTCAGCAAGACGGGCCCCATCGTCTATCGCGAGGGCGTGCACGCGGTCCAGGCGCGCACCGCGGTCGCGCTGCTGGACGCCCTCGGCATCGAGCAGGCGCACTGGGTCGGCACCTCGCAGGGTGGGCAGTCGTCGATGGTCGCGGCCATCGCGTATCCCGGGCGAGTGCGGAAGTTCGTGATGGGGGGCTCGCACATCGGCACCGGCGGCGATCGCTACCTGATGGCCAATCGACCCTCGGAGGGCAGCCGCGCCACCCGCCAGGCGCTGGACGATCCGAGCCGCGAGAACATCCGGCGCTACCTGCGCGTGCACCTCGACGACGAGAGCCTGGTGACCGACGAGCTGGTGGACTACATCCACCGCGCCCACACCTGGTCGCCCGAGCTCACGGAGGCGCGGCGGCAATCGGTGAGCGTGCCCCACGACTACACGCCCGATCTGGCCGGCATCCAGGCCCCGGTGCTCCTGATCCACGGGCGGTACGACCGGATGGTCGCCTTCGAGGTCAGCATCGCGATCCTGAACCACATCGCCGACTCGCGCCTGGTGCTGCTGAACAACTGCGGGCACTGGCCGCCATTCGAGAAGCCGGCGGAGTGGGCCGCGCACGTGCTGGCCTTCCTGCGGGGCTACTAGGGGAGCCGCCCCCTCACCCTGCCCTCTCCCCGCGCGGGGGAGAGGGATTGAGCCCGGGCTACAGGAAGACGCTGAGGTTCTTGTCGAGCAGGACGTTGGCGTCGAGCACGATCGTGCGCCGGGCGATCTTCCACCCGCCCTTCACCCGGCGCAGCACGTCCTCGCGGCAGCCGGACAGGAGCTGGTGGTCCGTCTCGAGGTGCGAGCGGTAGACGAGGAACGCGGTCTTTGCCTGCACCTCGCCCCTGGCCAGCGGGGCGACCTCGAGGTTGCCGACGAGGTGGCGGGTGCGCGACGGGGGATCCTCGGCCCAGGCCATCCCGGTGTCGAGGCGGGCCACCCGCATCTCGAGGTAGCGCTTGTCCTCCTCGAGGATCGCCAGGTCGCCGAGCGGCGTCAGCTCGCGGTGCGACTCCCGGCGGGGGACGTTCTTGCGGCGCGGCATGAAGTAGAGGACGTCGTCGGTGAAGAGCGCGAGCCACTCCGTGAGCCGGCGCTCGTCGAGCAGCCAGGCCTCGCGGATGTAGAACGGCATCAGCTCGAGCCAGAGCGTCTGCTGGGCGGTCAGGGTCCGGGACCGGGGCGCCGGGCGGGCGGCG
>CAMLFJ010000007.1 GCA_946479205.1 uncultured bacterium
CCCCACGGCATCTCCGATCACGCCAGCCGCACCGCCCGCGCGCTCGCGGGGTCGCTCGGCTGGTCCATGGCCTCCCTCTGGAACGCCAAGCACTTTCCCCTTTACTCGCACACCATGCTGGTGGTGGGACCCGAGCACGCGCGCACCTTCGGCGACGACGGCTGGAGCAAGCACGATCTCGCGCGCTATCTCTTCGAGACGATCCGCGCCCCCTACGGGAGCCTCCAGCCCACCGAGGACAACGGCGAGGGCACCAACCTGCGCTTCGCCAAGGGGGCCGCGCCCGCCCCGGACGCGCCGATCCCCAAGTTCCCCTCCCTCGAGGAGCTGCACGTGGTGGTGGCGGGCGGCACCGCGGGCCGCTTCTCGATGGCCATTCCCGGCTGGCTGGGGACCCGCAACGGCTCCCGGCCGATCACGGTGTCCATCCGGGATATTGCTTGACAGGTCCGAACCCGTCGGCTAGGCTGCGGGGCAGGTTGTAGGTCACTCGGTAGTCGGATTCAGGAATTTCGATACCAACGCCGCGAGGACCTCAAGTCCGCGTGGCGTTTTTGTTTGCCCTCCGATCCTGGAGGGCACCCCCGTCATGGTGACGGGGAATCACCGAGGCGTTCAACGCCTCACGGAAAGAGGACAGTAGATGGCTCAGGGCAACGTGAAGTGGTTCAACGACGCGAAGGGGTACGGGTTCATTTCCCAGGAGGATGGCGAGGACGTGTTCGTGCATTTCAGCGCCATTCAGGCCCAGGGCTTCAAGAGCCTGGCCGAAGGCGATCGAGTTGAGTTCGAGGTCACCCGGGGGCCGAAGGGCCTCCAGGCCGCGAACGTCCGCAAGGTCTAAGCGCCGCACCCACCGGGCCCCGGATCCCTCCGGGGCCCGGTTTTCTCCCCTCCAGAAACGGCCTTGACAGTGCTTTAGCCCGTTTGCTAACCTGCGCGCGATTTCAGATCCCTAGCTGTCGCTGTTTCTCTCGTACGTGAACGAAACTCGGTTCCAGGGAACGGTAGCGCCATGAGGACCTCGGTCCTCAGTGGCGCTTTTTTTGTTCCCCCCGCTTCCGGGGGGAAACCCCAGCCATGGTGGCGCGGGGCCTAGCGGGCGGTCCATCCCCGCCCAAGAGAGAGGGAACAGACGTATGGCACAGGGCACGGTCAAGTGGTTCAACGACGCAAAAGGGTACGGGTTCATCCAGGTCGAGGGCGGAGAGGATGTCTTCGTCCACTACAGCGCCATCCAGGCCCAGGGCTTCAAGAGCTTGGCCGAGGGCGACAAGGTCGAGTTCGAAGTGACGAAGGGGCCCAAGGGGCTGCAAGCTTCCAACGTTCGGAAGTCGGCGTAAGCGTCGCCGACCACTTGACGGCCCGCCGGCGAGATCCGGCGGGCCGTTTTTTTATCCACGCGGCCTGAGCCTTCCGACAAAAAAATAGCCCCGACGGACGCTGCGGCGGCAGTGTTGCGCTTCCGCTGCCATGCCGCCCCGCTGGTGAAAAGCGGGTCCGTCGGGGCCGGTGGTTCCTGGGTCCTCCAGGGCCACCTGCAACTGCTACTTCAGGGCCTTAGGAGGTGACCACCTCACAGATCACCGTAGGGGTACACATCGGCTGGATCACCTCCCTTTCTCGGCGCGGCCCATCTTGGGCCCAGGACCCGCTCACCTCGCTCCGGACGCCGACTCCCGGCGAGAGGCTCGGTCACGCTGCTACCGGCGAAATTGCCGGAAGGACACGCTCAAAGGAGCCTGTGTGCGCTCCGACCGATTTCGGGGTCATCCTACATGAGGCCGGCGCGGCGGGAAAGCATTTTTCACTTCACGACGATCCGCCCCGCGTTCTTCTCGATCACGCCCTTGCCGACGCCGTCGACCTTCTCCAGATCCTGCGCTTTCTTGAACGGCCCGTGGGCATCGCGGTAGTCGATGATCTTCTGCGCTCCGCCGGGGCCCACACCCGCGAGCTTCATGAGCTCCGCCTTCGACGCCTCGTTGATGTTGACCTTGCCCTCCTTGCCCTCCGCCTTGACCTTGGTCGGCTTGTCGTCCGCCACCGCCGCGCCCCCGCTCAGGCACCACATCGCCAGCACCAGCGCTCCCAGCCACCGCGTCGTCTTCATCTCCCACTCTCCTCCTGAAATTGAGATGAGCTGCTGACGCGATTCCACGCCGCGGGACGCGGGCGGTCAATGCGGACAATCAGGTACAGGTGGCCAGTTCCGGATAGTTCACAGTGAGCACATTGCAGAACGCGGCAGAACGTGGCGGCAAGTCGAGAATCAGGGCGCGAGGGCGGCGACGGCTCCCTGATGGTGCGCCCAGGCAATGCCCTTGACCCGCTGGCGGAGACGGTCCCAGGATGAAAGCTCATCGGCGGTGAAGTCCTGCGGATCCATCCTGATCACCTTCCCGACCCGGGACCCGATCTCTGGGCCGTCCTCCTCGTAGTTGAGCCACGCGACGGGAAGCTCATGGCCGTTCCGTCTGTCTTGAATCACGATCGTGGCACCAGTCGGCTGGCAGAGCCGCTGACCAGCAACACCGGACGGAGGTGGGATCCTGGCCGTTAGTCCCTTGACCAGATGGTCCAGATGTCGAGCCACATCCCGCAGAATCTGATCCTGGGGAATTCGAACGACTCGTTCCGGTGCCAGATGGACAGCACTGAGCGGATAGCTATATCGGATCTCGAGACCTAGGGGAGCGGGACCGTAGTCCAACTGGACGACGAGTTCGTGCTTGCCGAGAAGTGAGAAGACCTCCACTGCCTTCGTCATAGTCCCCCAGCTAGAAGCCCATCTGCCTTCTCCTCAGAGGGCACCGGTACTGTAGACGACCGGCGCCGCTGAGGCAACTGGCCCCGCCGCGACCCTGTCCTGGCTTCTCAGCTTGCTGGGCAGAGGGGGACGTGCCTTCTGACCTTGCTCCTAGCCCTCGGAGCTCACCGCCCTCTCAGAGCGCCGGCCCGAATCGACCGGGAGAATGTCACGGCGCGGGAGCAAAAGGCGGGCGGGGCGAAGCGTCCGGGCCCGGGCTCTCGGCCAGCGCTCGCTGGATCGCCTGCACCGGGCGCCGGCTGACCTCTCGCTCCAGGAAGTCGGCGACGCGGGCCAAGGCGGCGAGCGCCTCGGTTCGGTCAGTCTGGAGCCGCGCATTTGCTTGGCGCAGGCGGCCGATCTCCCGGCGGAGCTCAGTGACGTGCGCGAGGCTCTGGCCCCAGTCGGTCACGGTGCCGCCGCGGCTTCGTTGGTCGCGCTGACGATGCTGCCGCCTCTCCAATACGACGCCGAGAATCGCGCCGAGCAGGAGGCCGACCGCCAGCCCCCAGAGCCAGATCATGGAATTGATGGCGCGCCGGTTCGTCTGGATGCGGGCGGTGTGATCAGTGAGGACGTGAGCTGCTCAGGCCGGATTATGACGATAGGAATCTCGCGGCCGCCGACCGGGCATGGGCGCTTGGCGTGAGGCCGGCCGCGTCGTCGAGCCAGATCGGCGGGACCATCGGGACGCGATCATACCGCGGCGGATGTATCTACGATTCGGCGGAGGGATCGAGCGTATCGAGGTAGGCCTGCCACTCCCACACGAGCAGGGATTGCTTCTTGGTGTTGCAGTCCTTGCACGCGGGCACCATGTTGGCGCGGATCGAGCGGCCGCCCCGCACCAGCGGCACCACGTGGTCGAGCGTCAGGGCCTTCGCGCCGACCGCGCGGCGGCAGTAGTGGCAAAGGCCCGGCGCGACGCGACGCCGCCACCACGAGGTCTGGCGGAGCTCTCGCGCCCGCGCCTTCTCGCGGCGCAGCGTGTCGTCGTCCACCTCGCGGGTGTAGCGATCCTCGCTCACCGCTCCTCCCCCGCCACGGTGGAGAGCCGCTGCGAGAGCTCTTCCCACTCCCGCATGAGCCACGCGACGCGCTCTTCCGTCTCCTTGCGCGACTGGGCGATCTCGCGGGCCTTCTGCCCGTCGCGGTAGAGATCCGGATCGGCGAGCGCCAGCCCGATCTCCTGCTGGCGCGCTTCCAGCTCCTGGATCTGGGTCTCCACCGCGGACAGGCGAACCTTGATGGCTCGGATCTCGCGGTCTATCGCTTTGTTGGTTTTCTTGCCGTCTCTCGTTTCGTTCTTCGAGCTCCTTGTATCCGGGGGCCCAGAAATGGCCCCCGCACTCCCCCCCGCCGCGGACTTTCGTGAATCGCGGACACCCGTGTGATCCGCGGAGCTTCGCTCCGACGCGGTCGACCGTTCCGGCGGAGCCGAGCGTTTCGAGGCGGTCGGCCGCTCCGGCGCGGTCGCGGGTGCCGCGGCCGCGGCGGCCTTGCTGTCGAGATAGTCGTCGTAGGTGCCGAGGTGGGTGGTGAGGCGGCCGCGCGCGACCTCGACCACCTGCGTGGCGATGCGGTTGATGAAGTAGCGGTCGTGGGAGATGAAGACGATGGTGCCGGTGAAGCCAGAGAGCGCGTCCTCCAGCACCTCCTTGGACGCGAGGTCCAGATGGTTGGTGGGCTCGTCCATGCACAGCAGGGCGGCCGGGCGGGCGAGCATCTTGGCCAGGGCCAGGCGCGCCTTCTCGCCGCCGGACAGGACCGCCACCTTCTTGCCGACCGCGTCGCCGCTGAAGAGGAAGCTGCCGAGGATCGTGCGCAGCCGCGAGATCTGCGCCTGCGGGGCCGCGTGCTCAAGCTCCTCCAGCACGGTGCGCGACGGATCGAGCGCGTCGAGCTGGTGCTGCGCGTAGTACTGCACCTCCACGTGGGAGCCGAGCAGGCGCTCGCCCTTGTCGAACTCGAGCGCGCCCGCCAGCATCTTCAGCAGCGTGGACTTTCCCGCCCCGTTGACGCCCACCAGCGCCACCCGGTCGCCCCGCTCGACCTGGAAGTCCATCCCCGCGTACACCACGTTGTCCCCGTAGGCCTTGTGCACGCCGATGAGCCGGCCGACCAGGCGGCCGGTGCGCGGCGGCTGCGGGAACGAGAAATGGATACGGCGCGCCGCCGCCTCGGTCTCGATCCGATCCATGCGGTCGAGCATCTTCACGCGGCTCTGCACCTGCCGGGCCTTGGACGCCTTGTAGCGGAACCGATCGATGAACCGCTCGATCTCGGCCACCCGCTTGGCCTGGTTGCGCGCCTGCGCCTCGAGCAGCGCCTGGCGGGCCTCGCGCTCCACCAGGAAGTGATCGTAGTCGCCGTGGTAGATGGTGACGCCGCCGCCGCCCAGATCCGCGATGGCGGTGACCATCCGGTTCAGGAAGTACCGGTCGTGGGACACGATGACCACGGTGCCCTCGTAGGCGGCCAGGAAGTTCTCGAGCCACCCGAGCGACTCCAGGTCGAGGTGGTTGGTCGGCTCGTCGAGGAGCAGCAGGTCAGGTCGCAGCAGGAGCAAGCGGGCCAGGGCCGCCCGCATGCGCCAGCCTCCCGAGAACTCGGCGAGCGGGCGATGAATCGCGCCCGATTCGAACCCGAGCCCGTCGAGGATGATCTTGGCTTCCGCCTCGAGCCGGTACCCGCCCATTGCCTCGAAGCGATGCTGCACCTCGCCGTAGGTGTCGGTGAGCCCGGGCGGGGCGTCGGGCCCCGCCATGCGGGCGGCGAGCGACTCGAGCTGCGCCTCGAGCCGCCAGACCTCGTCGAACCCCGAGAGGGCCTCCGCGAGCACGGTGCGATCCTCGCCGCCCGTGACCTCCTGCGGGAGATAGCCGACGGTGACCCCGGTGTCCTGGTGGACGCGCCCGGCGTCGGGCTCCTCCACGCCGGCCAGGATGCGGCACAGCGTGGTCTTGCCCGCCCCGTTCGGGCCCACGAGCCCGATCCGCTCGCCGCGCCCGATGCGCCACGACATGCCACGCAGCAGCTCCTGGCCGCCGTAGCCTTTCGACACCGCGTCGAGACTGATCACCGTCGTCCGCTCCGCAAGGTCCCGGCCACTACCCCATCGTCTGCACGCGCTCGGGCGCGATCTTGTAGATGACGCGCACCTCGCCCGGCTTGCGGTACGGGTACTTGTCCTGTCCGAGGTACTTCTTGGCGAGCGAGTCGATGTGAGCGTCCGCCCCCGACTCGGTGACGTCGGTGACGCGGCCGCGCACCTGCAGGTACCGGTACGGGTTGTCCGGATCCAGGATCGACAGCGCCACCACCGGATTGCGCCGCAGGTTCTTGTCCTTCAGCCGGCCCTTGGCGGTATTGAAGCGGACGTGGGTGCCGTCGAAATCCACCCACACCGGCGTCACCTGGGGCGTGCCGTCGGTGTTCACGGTGGCCAGGTTGGCGAACGCCTTCTTCTGCAGGATGTCCTTGTAGCCGTCGGGAATGCTCGCCATCGTCTTCTCCTTTTCTCTCGTTCTCGTTCGTTCTCAGCCGGCCCCACCGGGCCCACTGTCCGTCAGGGTCCGCGCGCGCGCCTCCGCGAGTCCCCGCACCGCCAGAAGCAGCCGCACCAGGCACTGCTGCACGAGCTGCGAATCCTGGGCGGTCGGATCCGCCATCCAGTCCTGCGCCCACTCGCGCTTCTCGGCCTGGAACCCGAGCGTGGGCGACAGGGCCTTCAGGCGGAGCAGCAGGTCGTCGGCGGGCAGACCGGAAGCCCGCAGCCGCGCCACCACCGCTCCCCGCACCGCCGCGTTCCAGATCCCGGTCAGGGCCTCCAGCAGCGCCGCGTAGCAGGTCCCGGCCGGTCGCTCCTTTAGATGCTCGATGACCATCCCGAGTAGCGGGTGGGCGGCCGGCTCCCCCTGTTCGTCCACCCCGAGCAGGCCGGCCAGCAGGGGCTCCTTCGAGAGATCGGGGATCGACTCGAGGAGCCGGATCAGCTCCGCCACCGGGACGGCGGGCAGGCCGGCGAGCCGATCGAGCAGGGGGGCGTCCGCTCCACCGGTGGCGCTCATATCTCGGTCCTCGACGGCACGACCGGCTTGCGGCCGGCCGTCAGGTCCCTCACGTGGCCGGGAGGCACGAGGAAGGCGGACAGCAGGGCGGCCACCGCGATCACGAGGCCCACCACGAACACGCCGCCGATCGCGTGCGCCAGCACCGGCCGCATCTGGCCCAGTACCGCCTCCCCGAGCGTCGCCCGGGTGATCGGATTCACCGCGAGATCGGGATGAGCGGCCAGCCAGCGCAAGGGCTCCAGCAACGGGGCGGGAGCGGTCGCGACCAGGCCGTCGAGGGCCCGCTCGAGCCGATAGGTCATCGCCGCCCCCATGACCGCCACGCCCACCGCGCCGCCCACGGTCCGGAAGAACCCGGTGAGCGAAGTGGCGGAGCCGAGCAGCGCACGCGGCACCGAGTTCTGCACCGCGATCAGCATCGGCACGAAGACGAGCCCCATGCCGACCCCGGCCAGCGCGATGTCACGGGCCGCGATGAGCCGCGTGAGCGACTCGTCCCACCCCGCGAGCAGGACGAAGGCGAGCACCAGCGCGGTCATCCCCGCGAGGACGATACGACGGCACCCCACGCGCAGGACCAGGCGGGCGCCGACCACCGAGAATAGCACCCAGCCCAGCACGAACGGCGTGAGCACCCAGCCGGCCTGGGTCGCGGTGCTACCGGTGACCGCCTGCAGGTAGAGCGGCACGTAGGTGAGGGCGCCGAACATGGCCATCCCGGACAGCAAGCCGGTCGCCGCGGCGGCGCGGAGGGTCGGATTGGCGAAGAGGCGGAGCGGGATCACCGGCTCGGCAACCCGACGCTCCACGAGCACGAAGAGCACGAGCAGGACGCCCGAGATCGCGAGCAGCCCGATGCCAGCCGACGGGCGGCCCTGGCCGGCTCCGAGCTCGACCAGCCCTACCAGCAACGCCGAGATCGCGGCCGCGAACACCCCCATGCCGAGCAGGTCGAACGAGCCGCGGGGCCGGACCCGGGTCTCGTCGCGCAGGCCGATCGCGATGGCCGCCGCGGCGAGCAGGCCGAACGGGAGGTTGATGTAAAAGACCCACCGCCAGGACACGCGATCGGTCAGCAGCCCCCCCACGAGCGGCCCGACCAGGGAGGCCACGCCCCAGACGCCGGAGAAATACCCCTGCATCTTCGCCCGCCGCTCCACTCCGTAGAGGTCGCCCACGATGGTCATGCCGATCGAGATGAGCGAGCCCGCGCCGAGTCCCTGCAGCGCGCGGAAGGCGATGAGCTGCTCCATGCTCCGCGACAGCCCCGCGAGCGCCGAGCCCAGGAGGAAGAGCCCGAGCCCCGTCAGATAGGCCGGCCGGCGGCCGAGCTGGTCGGCGAGTCGGCCCCAGATCGGCATCGTCACGGTGGAGGTCAGGAGAAAGGCGGAGAACGTCCACGAGTAGATCCGGATGCCGCCGAGGCTCGCGATCACGGTGGGCATCGCGGTGGCCACCACCGTGGACTCCATCGCGGCCAGGAACACCGCGGCCATCACGCCGCTCAGTACCAGCCCGCGGCGGGCCCTGGTGTCCGGCTCCCCGCCCATCAATGGCCACCCGTGCAGCCCGCGCACCGGCAGAGCGCACGGAGCGTGGAGTAGGGATAGAGGCTCTCGTGACCGTCGAGCCACAACACCCGCAGCGTGTCCGGCAGCTTCTTGATGTCCTTCGGCCACGTCATCTCCTGCGTGAGCGCGGCGTGGTCGGTTTCCCCGGCCGCGGGATCGTCGAGCCGGAGTCGGTCGAACGGATAGATGCTGCCGTGATCGTCGGCCCAGGTCACGCCGACGGCGTAGCGACCGACCAGGTGCACGTCCTTGGGCTGGGCCGGATCCGGCTGGCCCACGATCGGGAGGAACTTCCCGAGCGGCGTCACCCCTCATCCCCCGCCGGGCAGATGTCGCCCCGCCCGGGAGCGAGCGCTCCCGAGGCGATCTGCCGAGCCGGTCCGCCGACGTCTTCCGCATTCATCGTGGTGAGCCACTTCCGCCGCAAGAGGGCACGAGACACACCGTCGCCGAAGCGGTTGGCCGGGTCTTCACCCCAGAGGTGGAGCCGGGAGAGCGTCCCGGCCACGTCCAGGGACCGGGGACGACGGAGCATGCTTCCATGACGGCGCCTCAGTGTAGCAGAGGCGCCCGGGGAGCGGAACGCGGCCCTGCGCGGACGGGGCCCGGCTCAGTGCCTGATGTCGAAGTAGATGGGGCCTGGGGGGAGCGGCCCCGCGCCGTTGAGCCGCTTGACGACGAAGTTGAACTCCACGATCTCCGCGGCGTAGGGCTCCAGCACCGCCCGCATCGCGCGGTCGTGCGGCAGGGGCATCAGGACGTGGTCCAGACCGGCCTCCCTGAGCGTGTTGGCGATCCCCGCGAAGGCCCGGAAGCCCCCCTGCCCCTTGAGGGTCACGTCATAGGCCTTGACCGCCCGGACCACCTCGGGGTCCAGGCCGCGCCGCACCCGGTCATCCCAGAGGGAGACCCAGGCACTCCCTCCGGGACCGAAGGCGGTCAGGCTCCCCATGTAGGGGCCCTTCGGGTAAGGCGTAAACAGCTCGGACACGAGGTACCGGGGCACGAAGTGGTGGAGCGACACCTCACCGAACCGCCACGCGGCGTGGGCGGGATCACCCAGCGCGTCCACCTTGCGGATCCGGACCGCGGGGTCGGGCTCGAACCGGGTCAGATCCAGGATCAGGTAGTCGAAGCGGCCGACCGCCTCCCAGCCCAGGGCGCCCACCATCCTCATGGACGCGTCGTTGGAGACCCCGATCAGACCGGTGGCATACCGGCAGCCCTCGCCGCCCAGCCACTCGGCCCCCGCCTTCATGAGGCGGGTGCCCACGCCCCGGGTCTGCTGCCCCGGCTCGACCCGGATGTTGAACATGTAGCCGGCCGAGCACGGCCGACCGGCCACCCGCACCGGCGTCAGCGCCAGGCACAGCACCCCGACCACCCGCTGCTCCTGCTCGGCGACCAGGACCCGGGTCCGGTCGTAGGCGGCCAGGCGGGAGAAGAAGTTCCGACGGGCCTGGATCAGCCGGGCACCCGTGTCCGGGGCCGCACCCTCGAGGGCCTGCAGGGCATCGTCATCGGCAGGCGTCGCCATCCGGATCGTGACGAGGGGTGCCCGCAGCGCCGGGAACGAGCTCATCTCCGCCCAAGAATACTCGTCTTCAGTTCCTCGGCAAGCCCGACCGGCGGGGCCCGCTCGCTACCGCCTCAGGTGATACGGCACGTCGGTCACCACCACGTTCCGCCGGAAGAGCAGCGCCCCTTTGATGAGCAGCGCGGTCTGGTTGTGGAGGAGCTGCTGCCACCACTTCGCCGGGATGAACTCGGGGATGACGATGGTCACCATGTGGTTCTCGCCGAGCGCGAGCAAGTGGTCCACGTACTCGAGCAGCGGCGTCAACAGCAGCCGGTAGGGCGAGGTCAGCACGACGAGCGGCACGCCGAAGCCCCACTTGCCCCACTTCTCCTCGAGACGCCGCGTCTTCTCCGGATCCATCTCCACGTAGACTGCCTTGGCCGACGGCGAGAGCGTGCGGGCGTACTGGAGCGCCTGCACGACCCCCTTGTGGAGATCGCCCACCAGGACGAGGACCGTGTGCTGCATGGGCGGCGGCCCCGCGTACCCCTCGAGCGAGAGCTGGCCGGCGACCTCGCGATAGTGGCGATTGATGCTCACGAAGCCCGCGATGAGGGCGACCGCGATCACCACCACGATCCACGCGCCGTCCGAGAACTTGGCGAGCGCGGTGACCACCATCACGAGCCCGGTGGTGGTCGCGCCCAGGCCGCTGATCAGCAGCTTCGGCCGCCATCCCGCGGGCCGCCGGGTGAGCCAGCGCCGCACCATGCCCACCTGCGACAGCGTGAACGACGTGAAGACGCCGAGGGCGTAGAGCGGGATCAGGAGGTGCGTGCTGCCGTGGAAGAGGGCGATCAGGCTGGAGGCGGCGAGCCCGAGGATGATGACCCCGTTCGAGAAGACGAGCCGGTCGCCGCGGCTGGCGAACTGCCGGGGCAGATAGCCGTCGCGCGCCATGAAGGACGCCAGCCGCGGGAAGTCCGCGAACGCGGTGTTGGCCGCGAGGGCCAGGATCACCATCGAGACCCCCTGGATGAAGTAGTAGAGGAGGCCGCCCCCGAAGACCTCACGCGCGAGCTGGGAGACCACCGTCTCCTCGTCGTGCGGCACGATGTGGTGGCCGGCCGCCAGCACCGTGATCCCTACGAAGAGGGTGACCATGATCACGCCCAGGACCGCGAGCACGGTCTGGGCGTTGCGCACCTCCGGCGGCCGGAACGCGGGGGTGCCGTCCGAGACCGCCTCGATCCCGGTGAGGGCCACCGCGCCGGAGGCGAAGGCGCGCAGAAGCAGGAACACCCCGAGCTCGGCCATGGGCGGAGGCGGGGGCACCGCGGCGACTTCCACCGGGGGGCGACCCCAGATCGCGAGCGAGGTGAATCCGTAAACCATCAGCAGGGCGTAGCCGGCGATGAACAGGTAACTCCACACCGCGAACACTCGTCCGGACTCGCGGATTCCGCGCAGGTTCGCCACCGCGACGAGGACCACGAGGCCGACCCCGAGCACGACCCGGTAGGGGTAGAGGACGGGAACGGCGGAGGTGAGGGCGGCGACGCCCGCGGACACGCTGACCGCCACCGTCAGGGTGTAGTCGATGAGCAGGGCCGCCCCCGCGGTCAGCCCCGAGAACACGCCGAGGTTGTCCTTGGCCACGATGTAGTCGCTGGCGCCCAGCGGATACGCCGCGATGTTCTGGCGGTACGACAGGATCACGATCCCGATCACCCCGCCGATGCAGAGGCCGATGGGCACCGAGAACGCGAGCGCTCCCACCCCGGCGAGGAGGAGCACACGAAGAATCTCCTCGGTGGCGTAGGCGACCGAGGAGAGGTTGTCGGAGGCGAAGACGGCGAGACCGGTGATGGGACCGAGCCGCTCGTGGTGGGCCTGGGCCGTCGCGATCGGCGTGCCCACGAACCATCGTTTGAGCTTGGAGAGGTTCATCGGAGGTGGAAGGGGACGTCCACGACCACGACCCCCTTGCGGAACAGCAGCGCGCCCTTGATGAGGAGGGCGGTCTGGTTGTGGAGGAGATGCTGCCACCATCGCGCCGGCACGAACTCGGGGATCACGATCGTGACCACCTGGCGATCGCTCAGCGCGAGGAGGTGATTGATGTAGTCGAGGAACGGGGTGAGCAGCGACCGGTAGGGCGAGGTCAGCACCACGAGGGGGATGCCGAGCCCCCACTTGCCCCACTTCTCCTCGAGCTTCTGCGTCCGCTCCGGGTCCATCTCGACGTAGACCGCCTTCACCGACGCGGAGAGGGTCTGGGCGTAGCGCAGGGCCGCGGCCACCCCACGGTGCAGATCGCCCACCAGCACGAGCACGGTGTGGTCGATGGGGGGCGGCCCGCCGTAGGCGTCGAGCGAGAGCTGGCCGGCCACGTCCTGGTAGTGGCGGTGAATCATCATGAAGAGGCCCACCAGCAGGGGGATCAGCAGCACGACCATCCACGCGCCGTGGCTGAACTTGGTGACCGCGATCACCAGCATCACGAGGCCGGTGGTGGCCGCTCCCAGCGCGTTGAGGACCCAGCGCCAGCGCCAGCCCGCCTCGCGCCGGGTGAGCCACCGCCGTACCATGCTCGCCTGCGAGAGCGTGAAGGAGAGGAACACGCCCACCGCGTAGAGCGGGATGAGGGCGTGGGTGGCTCCGCCGAACAGCGCGATGAGGAGCGCGGCGACGCCGCCCAGGATCAGGATCCCGTTGGAGAACACGAGCCGGTCCCCGCGGGTGGCGAACTGGCGGGGGATGAAGCCGTCGCGGGCCAGGAAGTAGGCCAGCCGCGGGAAGTCGGCGAAGGCGGTGTTGGCCGCGAAGACGAGGATGAACATGGTGACGACCTGGATCTCGTAGTACAGGAGCCCGTTCCCGAAGATGAGGCGGGCGAGCTGCGAGACCACCGTCTCCTCCGCCCGCGGCATCACGTGAAGGTGGCGGGCCAGGAAGGTGATGCCCACGAACAGGGTGATCAGGATGATGCCGAGCCAGGTCAGGACGATGCGGGCGTTCCGCGCCTCCGGGGGCCGGAAGGCGGGCACGCCGTCCGAGACCGCCTCGACCCCGGTGAGGGCGGCGCAGCCGGAGGAGAACGCGCGCAGCACCAGGAAGAGCGTCAGGTCCTGGGTCCCCGCGATGTCGGCGGTGGGCGGCGGCGGGGTCTCCCATCCCGCGGCCCAGCCGACGAACCCGTAGGCGAGCATGCCCGCGAAGCTCACCACGAAGAGGTAGGTCGGAACCGCGAAGAGGTTGCTCGACTCGCGCAGGCCGCGCAGGTTCATGGTCGCGATGCCCGCGATGAACAGCACGCCGAGCGGGATGCGATAGTCGTAGAGCGCGGGGAACGCGGAGGTGATGGCGGCCACCCCCGCGGCCACGCTCACCGCCACCGTCAGGACGTAGTCGATGAGCAGCGCCCCCGCCGAGATGAGGCCCGCCACCTGGCCGAGGTTGTCCTTGGTGACGATGTACGAGCCGCCGCCCATCGGATAGGCCATGATGGTCTGCCGGTAGGAGCTCACCACCACCGCGATCAGGGCCGCGATCGCGAACCCGATGGGGATCGAGTACGCGACCGCGGCGGCGCCCGCGACCGCCAGGACGAGCAGGATCTCCTCGGTGGCGTAGGCGACGGACGAGAGCGCGTCGGACGAGAACACCGCGAGCGCGGACGACTTCGAGAGCCGCTCGTGCCGGGCCTGCGCCGTAGCGAGCGGTGATCCCACGAACAGCCTCTTTACGGCGCTGATCTTCATCGTAGAGCGACCTCTGGAGCACCTACGCTAGAGGCGGGGGCGCCCGGGTGTCAAGCATTCGCGGTCTCCCGAGAGGGCCCGCGTCAGGCCGATTTCGGGCCGTCCGGGCCGCGGCCGGCATCCGGCTTGGGCTCGGGGGTCGCGTCCGGCGTCTCGACGCCACGCTTGAACTCGCGGATAGCCTGCCCCAGCGAGCGACCCAGCTCCGGAATCTTCGCTCCTCCGAACAGCACCAGCGCGATCACCAGGATCAGCATCAGCTCTTGAGCACCCAGACCGAACATGCGCATCCTCCTCGACGGTGGAGATTCGACCACGATGCGGGCGAGAGGCGCCCGCGAACCCAGCCGGGAGCGGGCTAGGCGAGAGGAGGAGCGCGGAAGCGGACCCGCGCGGGCGCGATCCGGCGCGGGCCCGCGGGCGGCCGGGCGACGACGACGGCGAGCGCGGCCAGGAGCGGGATCAATCCGCCCGCGGGGCTGGCCAGCGCGGGCAGGCGATCGGAGAGCGCGAAGGGAGCGGAGTCGCCGTCGTCGCCGTCAAAGTAGCTCGGCACCCACGCGACGTCGGCGGTCTCGATGGTGACCGCCGCGGCCAGGATCAACTGCAGCAGGGCCAGGCCGACCAGCACGAGCGTCCGCCGCCACTCCGTCATGCCGCCGAGCCTACGGCCGCGGGGACCGCGTGTCAAATTCGGCCCCGATCCGTCGCGACGGGTGCGATGCTGAGGGCGCGCGTCATGAACATCCGGCCGCCCGACATCACCACCGACCATGCCTTCCTGGAGGAGGACGGCCACGTGAGCGTCGTCACCCGCCGGCCCGCCGGCGAGTGAGTCCCTCCCACGAGGTCTCGTGAGCGATCTCCACGAGTTTGTCGGCCACTGGGGCTACCTCGCCATCTTCGTGGTGGTGGTGCTCGGCAACGTGGGTCTTCCGGTGCCGGAGGAGACGATCCTGGCGCTGGCCGGCTACCTGGTCTGGCGCGGCAAGCTCCGCCTCTCCATCGTGCTCGCGGTCGGCATCGTGAGCGCGGTGGTGGGCGACAACATCGGCTACTGGCTCGGGCGTCGCTACGGCCAGACCGCGATGCCGCGCTACGCGCGCTGGGTGCTCGGCCACCCCGAGCGCCTCGAGACCATGAAGGCGTTCGTGGGCCGCCGCGGGCCGGTCGCGGTGTTCGTGGCCCGCTTCGTCCCCGGCGTCCGCTTCACCGCGGGGCCGCTGGCGGGAGCGCTCGGGATGCGGTTCTCCGCCTTCCTGATCGCCAACGTTGCCGGCGCGCTCGTCTACGTGCCGGTGGTGGTGGGCGCCGGCTACGCGGTGGGCTACGGCTTCGGCCGCTACGTGGAGCGCCTGCGCTACGTGGTCGGGGAGGTCGAGCGGATCGTGCTGATCGTCGTACTGCTCGGCATTCTCGGCCTCGTCGCGGTGCGCGTGGTGCAGGCGCTGCACCGCCGCGACCCGGTCTGAATCACCGCGGCGGCCGGACGCACTCCGCGCCCGGCCGCCGCGGCCACGCGGGTCAGTGCCCCTTGGCCTCGCCAAAGCCGTCGGAGCCCTGCAGGCGCTCCTCGGTGCCCGGGATGAACCGGCGCTCCAGCTCCTGGAAGTGCGAGACCCGCGCCATCACGTGGTGGCTCTCGGTGGGATGGCCGGCCTTCAGGCGCTCGAGCGTCCACTGGGCCTGCTCCTCGTTCTTCACCAGCTCGTGCATGAAGTTCCACACCGAGTGCATCGCGGCGTGGGCCCCGAAGAGCGTGATGAAGATGAAGCGATACCCGAGGTCCCCGAGCTCCCGGAACGTGAGCGGGTTGCCGTCCTTGTGCCAGCGGAACGACGAGGAGTAGTTGAAGGCCAGCGGCAGGTTCGGGTGGGTCTCCTTCATCGCGCGCGCGAACTCGATGGCGGGCCCCCGGTCTGCGTTCGACAGCTCGGCCCACACGAGGTCCACTCCCGCGTCGGCGTAGGCCCGGCCGCGCCAGATCGCCTCCTCCATGCTCCCGCCCACCGCCCCGTAGGCGTCGGTGCGCGCGATGATCACGAAGTCGCGATCGAGGCGGTCGCGCTCCGCGAGGGCGGACCGGTACTTGCCGAGCGCCTCCTCGCGCGACACGATCGTCTTCCCCGCGATGTGCCCGCAGCGCTTCGGGAACCGCTGGTCCTCGAGGTGGATGCCCGCCACCCCGGTCTTCACGAACTCCTGCACCGTCCGCATCGTCGAGAGCGCGTTGCCGTAGCCGTCGTCGGCGTCCGCGATGATCGGCACCTCGACCGCGCTGGCCACCATGGACGCGGCCTTCGTCACCTCGGTCATGGTGAGGAAGCCCATGTCGGGCCAGCCGTTGAGCATGGCCAGCGAGTAGCCGCTCAGGTAGATGGACTTCATCCCGGCCTGCTCGGCGATCTGGGCGTCGAGCGGCGAGTAGATACCGCCGGTGAAGAGATAGGGCTCGTCCTGCAGCAGGCGGCGGAACGTCTTCCCCTTTGACTCCATGATCAATCTCCCTCAGAGCGACAGCGCCGGCGCCATGGCAAGGGCGCACCAGCGGCAAAAGGTGTCGGAATCGATCTCGATCGCGCAGCTCGGGCAGCAGGGGGCGTCGCATTCGCGGCATCCCTGGACGCGGCGGGCCTCGGGATGCAGCAGTCCGCACTCACACGTCGACATGGGGTTTCAGGCCAGCCCCGGCGCGGAGGTGACGAGCCGGGCCCAGGGCAGCTCCAGCAAGGTCTCGGCGCAGGCCGCACAGTAGGTGGTGGATTCGAGCTCGTACGAGCAGGCGGGGCAGCACGCCGCTCCACACGCGATGCAGCCTAGATGGTTGAACGAGAACTCGACGTCGGTTCCACAACGGCACTGGGCCCCCATTGGCTCCTCCTCGAGCGCGAGATGCTCACGGATAGAGACAAGAAGCGTTCCAGGGCCGGAACGGGCGGAACTAGCTGATTCGGTTACGCCTATGCAAACCGACGACACAGAAAAAGAGACACACGTGACACACCAATAGTCAGGATATTCCTGCGTGGTTGCTGCTAACGATTTGGAATAACAGGTCTATTCAGCTCGGAATGTATGAGTCCACATCAACTCATATATGAGTCGACTACAGCCCACTCTTGAATTTCTTGGTATTTATCGAGTACTTAGAGAGCAGCCTGTGGAAGTTTCGGCGGGTGATCCCGGCCTTCTGGGCTGCAACCGAGATGTTGCCGCGCGCTTCCGACAGGAACCGGGCGACGGCTTCCTTCTCGAACATGGACACGACCCGCTCCTTCGCCTGCACGAAGCCCTCCTGGGTGGTGACCCGGATCGGCCCCGACTCCTGCAGGTAGAGCGGCAGGTGCGCGACGTCGATCTGCTGGCTCGAGGAGAGGACCACGGCCCGCTCGATGATGTTCTCCAGCTCGCGCAGGTTGCCGGGCCAGCTATAGCGCCGCAGCATGTCGAGGGCGTCTTGCGAGAAGCGATCCACCTTCTTGTTCACCTTGGCCTCCGCCTTGCGGAGGAAGTGGTAGGCCAGCACCGGGATGTCCTCGCTGCGCTCCCGCAGGGGAGGAAGGACCACCGTGAAGGCGTTGAACCGGTAGAACAGGTCCTCCCGGAACTCGGAGCCGGCGAGCGCCTTCTCGAGGTCCCGGTTGGTGGCCGCGATCACCCGCACCCGGACCTTCCGGGTGACCACGTCGCCGACCGGCTTCACCTCCCCGGCCTGGAGCACCCGCAGCAGCTTGCCCTGCATCTCGAGCGGCATGTCCCCGACCTCGTCGAGGAAGATGGTCGCGCCGTCCGCCTTCTCGAAGAGACCCACCTTGTCGGCCACCGCCCCGGTGAACGACCCGCGCTTGTGCCCGAACAGCTCCGACTCCATGAGGGTCGGGGTCAGCGCGGTGCAGTTGACGGTCACGAGCGGCTTGTCGCGCAGGTTCGAGTAGCGGTGGATCGCCCGCGCCACCAGCTCCTTGCCGGTGCCCGACTCGCCGCGGATCAGCACGGTGGTCGGGGTCTGGGCCACCCGGATGACCTGCTCGGCCAGCTCCCGCATCTTCGGGTTCTGCCCGATGATGAACTCGCCCTCGTCCTTGGCCTGCAGCTCCCGGAGCATGAGCGAGTACCGGTCCTCCAGCTCCTCGCTGCGCTGCCGCTCGGCCAGGAGATCCCACATGAACTTGGCGCTCGCGCCCCCCATGACCTCGGTGCCGGGCGGCTTGAGCCGCTCGATGGCCTCCTGCACCTGGGCGTTGCCGGTCACGTCGATGATGAGGTCGACGCGCGGGTCCACCACGAGCTCGCGCAGGTCGGTGCTGACCGCGACGTTGAGGCGCCGGGCCAGCTCGAGCCCGGGGGCCCAGGGATTCACGTCGGCGACCCCGATGATGGTGACGGTGGGATCCCCGCTGAACATCTCGAGCAGGGCGCGCCCGCCCTTGCCCGCCCCGACGATGACGACCTTGGTCACCTGCCCGGCTAGAAGGGCTGGGCCTCCGGGCGCTTGGCGAGGCGCTCGAAGGAGGCGTATTCGGGGATGAACGTGACCTGGACCTTGCCGGTGGGCCCGTTGCGCTGCTTGCCGATGATCACGTCGGCCACTCCGCTCGCGTCCTCGGACTGCAGGCCGTAGCGCTCGGGGCGATAGAGGAAGAGGATCACATCGGCGTCCTGCTCCAGCGCGCCCGACTCGCGCAGATCCGAGAGCTGCGGCTCCTTGCGCTCGCGAGTCTCCACCGCGCGGGAGAGCTGGGACAGCGCCACCACCGGCACGTGCAGCTCCTTGGCGAGGGCCTTGAGCGAGCGGGAGATGTCCGAGATCTCCTGCTGGCGGTTCTCCTGCTGGTGGCGTCCCCGCATGAGCTGGAGATAGTCGATGAC